>JBJFHX010000051.1:0-4588 GCA_051893995.1 Ruminococcus sp. | reverse complement strand
CAAAACAACCGATTTTTCCACTCGATTTGCCTGCGGCGGCTCGCCGCTAAATTATGGTTTATCGCACAAGCCGAACTTATAATCTCGGCTTATTTAAAGGGTTAGCCTGATATTAGAATACCAGAATGATTTTTTATTTTCAATAGCTTTTAATTTAAGATAAAATCACAAATTACTGCCAGTTTTTGCTTTTTAGGTGCAGATCTTTACACAAAAGCCAACAAAACAGATAATTTGCCCAAAATGTACCCAGAATTAATTTAATTAATGATTGATTTTTTACGAAAAATATGTTATATTGTAGTTTATAAATATTTTTATATTTATGGAAACTGGAAACAAAACTTCTTTTTGACACAGCAAGGAGATGAATTATGGCTAAGGATATGTTGGACGCCGTTTTAAACGCCGAAAACGACTGCAAAACCCGTGAATCCGAAGCGAAAGCAAAGGCAGAGCAAGCAGTTGTGCAGGCTAAGAAAGACTGCGAAAAGCTGATTGAAAATGCAAAAGCCGAGGCTGAGAGCGAGGCACAGGCAATGTTTGAAAAGGCTAAAGCAGACGGCAAAAAAGAGCTTGAAGAAGCCTATGCACTGTCGGAGATTAAATGTAAAAAAATTTCCGAAACAGCAGAAAAAAATCGCTCAGATGTAATCAAAAATGCAGTAAATTACCTTATTGACTGATTTTAGTCAATCACAAAGTGTGGTGATAGAAAATTGGCAAAATTAAAAATGAAAACCGTTCGGATTATCGCCTTGCGAGAGGACAGAAAACGGCTTCTTGAACATTTGCAGGACAGCTCGCTAATACAGATAAAAAAGCGTGACAAGGTTGCAAAGGGCTTTTCGAAGGTCGATTTGACCTCGCAGATGCAGGTTTTCGAACGAAATGTAACGCTTACGGAACAAGCGCTCAAGGTGCTTGACGAAGTATCTCCCGAAAAAAAGGGACTGCTTTCGTCCTTTGCAGGCAGGCGTGAGGTTGACCCCGACGAAATCGGCGTAATCGCTTCAAAGGCAGGCGACATAATCAACATTTGTTCAAGAATTACAGAGCTTGACAAAAGATGTACCGACAATGCCGCCGAGCAGGTCAGGATAAACACAACTCTTGCTCAGCTTGAGGCGTGGCAGAACCTCGACATTCCGCTGAATACGGGCGATACAAAGTCAACCGCTGTGTTTATCGGAACTTTCCCCCGTCAGTACAGCAATGAAGCTCTTGCAACTGAGATTGCTTCTCAGAATCCGAAGCTTGAATTTGAATTTGAAATTCAGCACTCCGAAAGCAATATGACCTGTGTGGTAATCTTTACCCCGATAAGTCAGAAAACAATGGCTGAGGACGTGCTGAGAAACATAGGCTTTGCAAAGCCTATGAGCCCGACAAGCCGCACACCTAAAGTAAAGGCTGAAAGGCTCAAAGAAAAAAGCGAAAAGCTTTTAAAGGAAACAGAAAATGCTAAGGAAGAAATCGCCTCGTTTGCAGACAAGCGAAAAGAAATCTGCGACACGCAGGACTACTTCCGCATCAGAGCTGACAAATATCACGTTATAAACGAGCTTGACCACTCACGGCACGTTTTCGTAATCTACGGCTACATTCCCGAAGAGGACTGCGACAAGCTTGAAAAGCTCTGCAACAGAGTTGCGGTGTGCCACATTGAGTTTGCAGACGCAGGCGACGACGCTCCCGTAAAGCTTAAAAACAACAGGTTTGCAAAGCCTGCCGAGGGAATTGTAAAAATGTACTCTCCCCCGTCGCACGGCGACATTGACCCGACTCCCCTGCTTGCGTTCTTCTTCTACTTCTTCTTCGGAATGATGTTCTCGGACGCAGGCTACGGACTTCTGATGGTTGTCGTAATCGGAATTGTCCTAAAGATATTCAAGCCAGACGAAAAAATGCGAAACAACCTTAAGCTGTTTCAGTACTGCGGTGTTTCCACGTTCTTCTGGGGACTTGTGTTCGGCAGTATATTCGGCGACGCTCCCGCAGTGCTCTACAATCACTTTACCGGTGCTGACATAACAATGGCGCAGATTCTGCCGTGGCCGACTCTCGACCCGCAAAAGGATGCGCTTACCCTTATGGTTATTTCAATCGCATTCGGTCTTGTGCATATTCTCGTCGGTATGGGCTGTAAGTTTTATGTTTGCCTTAAGCAAAAGGACTACGGCGGAGCGTTCTTTGACAAAGGATTGTGGATGCTTATGCTCATCGGCTTTGCAGTTCTTGCAGTCGGAATGATGCTCTCACCTGTTGTTCTCTATATCGGCGCAGGAATCGCAATTGCATGTGCGGTCGGTCTTGTGCTCACTCAGGGCAGACACAAAAAAGGTTTTGGCAAGGTCATAGGCGGACTTGCTTCTCTCTATGACATCACAAGCTACATCAGCGACCTTCTAAGCTACTCCCGACTTCTGGCTCTCGGTCTTACGACCGGCGTTATGGCGCAGGTATTCAATATGCTTGCAACAATGTTCGGCACAAGCTGGGTAGGCTGTATAATTATGGTTGTTATCCTGCTTATAGGTCACGCAATCAACATCGGTCTTAACGCACTCGGCTCATACGTTCACACAATGAGATTGCAGTACGTTGAAATGTTCAGTAAATTCTACGAGGGCGGTGGACAGGAATTCGAACCGTTCTCACTGAACAGTAAATATATTAAAATTCAGGAGGAAAAAACAAAATGAATGGAATGTTTTTTGCACTTTTAGGCGCATCAATCGCAACCGCACTTGCTGGCTTCGGTTCTGCAAAGGGTGTCGGCGGCGCAGCACAGGCTTCAATGGGAGTTCTTTCAGAGGACTCATCTAAATTCGGTAAAATGCTCGTACTCACACTTCTTCCCGGTACACAGGGACTTTACGGCTTTATCGTAGGCTTCCTTATTCTCGTAAACTGCGGTGTTCTCGGCGGTGCTATGCCTACTGTAGGTCAGGGACTTGCTTATCTCGGTGCTTCTCTCGCTATCGGTATCGGCGGTATGGTTTCAGGCTTTGCACAGGGCAAGGCTGCTGTTTCAGGTATTGCAATGAGCGCAAAGGATGACAGAAACTTCTCAAAGGCAATGGTTTCGGTTACTCTTGTTGAAATCTACGCTCTCCTTTCTTTCATCGTTTCACTTCTCGTAGTTATCTCCGTTTCCGGACTTGACATCTGATAAAAATATGAACAGAAAGGTGGGGTCTGTATGAACGGCGGCGACAAAATTCTTGACCGCATAAAGTCAGACTGCGACGAAAACATAAAAGCAATAAACGCAAAAGCCGAAGAAACCTGCTCGCAGATTCTCAAAGACGGCAAAGCGCAGGCTGAACAGGCAGCCCTCGAAATTGCTAAAAAAGCTGAAGTCAAGGTAAAGCAGATGAATTTGTCATCAAAAAGCAGCGCAGAGCTTGCAGTGAGAAATGCTTTACTCAAAAGACGCCGCAAGGAGATTGACATTACTCTGTCAAAAATTCTTGAATATCTTTTAAGCCTTGACGATAAGCAGTATTTTGAAATAATCTATAAGCTTGCTTCAAAGCTGAGCGGAAAATCAGGCGAAATTATGCTTAATTCAAAGGATATTTCGCGTCTGCCCTCTGACTTTGAAACCAGGCTTTCACAAATCGGTCTGAACGCAACGGTAAGCAAAACTGCGGCTGATATTTCAGGCGGATTTATCTTAAAATGCGGCGATATTGAAGAAAATATGGACTTTGCCGCAATAATCAGCGAAAAAAGCGGCGAACTCGAAGACCTGATAAACCGTGAGCTTTTTGCACAGTAAGGAGGAATTCAATGGCTTTATCATATGAATTTTCCATAGGCTCCGTACGTGCAAAGGAAACCTCGCTTTTTACAAGCGCAGATATTGACAGGCTTCTTGCCTGCAAGGATGAAAACGAGCTTGCAAGGCTTTTGTCCGACAAGGGCTACGGCGACGGCAAAACGGTTGAGGAAATTATCGACAGCCACACAAAAGCTATGTGGGATTACCTCAAAAGCGTTGCTCCCGATTTTGAAATTTTCAATCCGTTTTTCTATCAGAACGACGTTCACAATCTCAAGGTTGTTTTAAAGGGCACAATGGCTGACCGTGATTACGACGAGCTTATTTTAACGCCCCTTACAATCAGCGTTGAAACGCTCAAAGAGGCTGTTGAAAAAAGGAAGTTTTCACTTCTCCCCGACTGGCTTGCAAAAGCATCTGACGAGGCTTACGAAACGCTTGCCCATACAGGGGACGCCCGAATGAGCGACGCTATTGTTGACAAGGCGCTTATGGAGAAGATGATTTCATCTGCCGAAAGCTTCAGTTCGCAGTTTCTTAAAACTTATTTTAAAACCTATGTTTTTTACAGCAACATAAAAATTGCTCTTCGCAGTGCACGAACAGGCACAAGTATGGATTATCTGCTAAAAGCCTTGTGCGATGTTGACGATTTCAGAAAAAGCTCGGTAATTCAAGCCGCCTTAAAAGGCATTGATTCACTAGTTGACGAGCTTTCAAAATACAGCGAATACGGCTGCAAAGAAGCAATAAGCGAATACAAAAAATCTCCGTCTGCATTTGAAAGGTTTGTTGACA
>JBJFHX010000050.1:0-4602 GCA_051893995.1 Ruminococcus sp. | reverse complement strand
TCAAAAACATATAAATCATCAAACAAATTACTATTTTTTGAATTGTTCAGGTGCAAGGGTTTTGAGTGAACAAGCTCAAAACTCTTGCACTTGCCGGAAAACGCTTTTCCGGCAAAATAGGCTTATCAAATATCTTAGTGAATCAAAATCTTTGATTTATTTTGTGTAAAAATACCGATTTCGGTGTTTTTACAAAACGGCAACGGCGTGTTGCCGTTTATTCAGTAAGCATTATATTATATGAAATAATAACGGTATGGGTGGGATTGAAATGGTTAAAAAAAGAGTCAGCGTTCAGATTGAGGGCAGAAGTTATGCGCTTATTACCTCTGATGATGAAAAGTACGTTGAGTCGGTTGCCGAGGAAATCACAAAAAGAATAAGAAAGGCTGCTCAGACGGGCAAGCACCTTGACACACGTGACTGCGCAATTCTTGTTGCACTCGACTTGTGTGACGACAGGAACAAGGCGCAGAAGAAGAACAAGGATATTGTCGGCAAGGCTGATAAAATTATTCAGAATACTAACGAGCTTAGCAAAGCCTGCAAGGAGTATAAAGAAAGACTCGCTGAGGCTATCAACGAAAACACAAGCCTTACAAGAAGAGTAAGGGTACTTGAGGAACAGCTCAGAGTTCTTTCAAAGGAAAACAGCGAGCTTAAAAATCAGCTTGAAAAGTGCGGAAAGCTTGAAGAGGTTGAAAAAGCTATGCAGGAAGAAAAGGCTGAAAAAGCCAAAAACGGCTTAGAAATGAAGCAGTATTCTCTGTTTGACAAGGACGATAAAAAGAAAAATGCAAAAAATTGAGATTCTCGCTCCCGCAGGCGGCTATGACAGCCTTGTTGCAGCGGTAAGGAGCGGAGCAGACGCAGTATATCTGGGTGAAAAGTCGTTTTCGGCTCGCACCTCCGCAAAAAATTTTGACGACGACGAACTTAAAAAAGCTGTCGCATACTGCCACGTTCACGGCGTTAAGGTCTACGTAACGATAAATACGCTGATTTTCGACGACGAGTTTGAACAGCTTAAAAGGGCGATTATTTCAGCCGCCGAGGCTGACGCAGACGCCCTGATTATTCAGAATCAGGGAGTTGCCCGACTTGCAAGACAGATTGCGCCAAAACTCCCTCTGCACGCCTCAACGCAGATGAGCGTTCACACCGCCTCAGGCGTTCGTGCACTGTATGAAATGGGATTCAAGCGTGTCGTGCTCTCACGTGAAATGAGCAAAGACGAAATCAGAAAATGCACCGAAATTCCCGTAGAGCTTGAGGTTTTCGTACACGGTGCATTGTGTATGAGCGTGTCGGGACAGTGCTATTTCAGCGCAATGCTCGGCAGCCGCAGCGGCAACAGGGGAGCTTGTGCCCAGACGTGTAGGCTTCCGTTTGCTGTAGGCAAAAACAGGGACGGCTATGCTCTCAGCCTTAAGGACAACAGCCTGATAAATCATATAGGCGAGCTTGAAGAAATCGGCGTTACCTCGGCGAAAATTGAGGGCAGAATGAAACGCCCCGAGTACGTTTCTGCCGCCGTAAGGGCGTGCAGGGAACAGCGTGACTTCGGCTTTGTAAGCGACGAAACCGCAAAAACGCTTAGGGGAGTTTTCTCACGGACAGGCTTTACCGACGGCTATTTTACGGGTAAGCTCGGCAGAGAAATGTTCGGTACACGCACAAAAAGCGACGTTGTTTCAGCCGATGAAAAGCTGTTTTCGTCAATACGTCAGATGTACAAGGACGAAATTCAGAATGTTTTAATCAGCGGAAAATTCACTGCAAGGCTCGGTGAGAATTCCGTTCTTGAAATTACTGACGGAGTTCATACGATAACGAAAAAAGCTGACCAGCTCTGCGAAAGGGCGATTAAAACACCGCTTGATATTGATAAATGCAAATCACAGCTTTTAAAAACAGGCGGTACGGCTTATAAATTTGAAAAGCTCGAAATTGAAATAGACAGCGATATTTCACTTCCGCTTTCAGCACTCAACTCGCTCAGGCGAGAGGTGCTCTCATCGCTTGATGAAATGCGCAGTAAAATTCATAACTATACTGTTAATAATGTAGAAATTTTTGAGAATATACAGCCGTTTGAGGGCAAAAAAAGAGCCGTTCGGGCAAGAACAGTAGGAACGAAAATCGGAAAAGGCTTTAAACAATGTGAGCTTGTTTTTGTTCCGCTGTTTTCCGACATAAGGGAAATTAAGCGGCTTAAAAACGAGGGCTTTAAAATCGGCGTTGAAATTCCACGTGGAATGTTCGGACGTGAAAAGCAGATTGAAAAAGCGCTTATAAAAGTAAAAGCAATCGGGTTAAGTGACGTGCTTTGCCACAATATAGGCGCACTTTATCAGGCAAAGTCGCTTGAAATGGCTCTTCACGGTGGATTTGGTCTGAACCTTGTCAACACCTACGATTTGCTCTGGGCACAGGAGTACGGACTAAAGAGCGTGGAGCTGAGCTTTGAGCTTACGTTTGAGCGCATTAACCGACTCGGCGGCACGATTGACAGGGGAATCATAAGCTACGGCTATCTTCCGCTTATGCTTTGCCGTAACTGCCCGAACAAGAGCAGCGGAATTGATTGCAAAACTTGCAAAAATCAGTCAAAAATGCAGGATAGAAAGGGTAAACATTTTTATCTGAAATGCGACGGTTGCTGCACTGAGGTGCTCAATTGCGTCCCTCTTTTTATTGCTGAGGAAGAAATTTCAAAACTTTCAACATCTTTTAACATTTTACGTTTCACTGTTGAAAACTATGTGGAAAACGTGGAAAACATTAAAGATTTCAATGGGTTTTCGATGTTAAAAGACAAATTCACACGAGGTTTATATAAAAGAGGTGTTGAATAAAATGTCAAAAGTGTTGAAAGACTTAAATTTTGAAAAAGGAAAAATAAAAAATTCTTCTGCCGAAAATTACAATTTAGTAATATTCTTAACGGAAATTTTAAAAAGGAATTATAAAAATATTTGTGAATAAATTATTCAAAATTTGCAGGAAATGAAGGAGATTAATAATGGAACTTAAAATAAAAAAGCTTAAGGAAAACGCAAAAATCCCCAGAAGAGCCACAAGCGGTTCGGCAGGAATGGATTTGTATGCCTGTATTGACGAGCCGATTACGCTTGCTCCCGGTCAGCTTGCAGTTGTACCTACAGGCATTGCAATCGCCCTGCCCGACAACACCTGTGCGGCGTTCCTCTACGCTCGCAGCGGTCTGGGCGTCAAGCACGGAATCTGCCTTTCAAACGGCGTCGGCGTAATTGACAGCGACTACCGAGGCGAAATCTGCGCAGGTCTTTGCAACGTTTCCGACAAGCCCTACACAATCGAACCCGACGAGCGTGTCTGCCAGATGGTTATTGCGCCGGTGTTCACACCTGACGTTGTTGAAGTAAGCGAGCTTGACGACACCGACAGAGGAGAGGGCGGTTTTGGCTCGACGGGTAAACATTAATTCGGAATTCGGAATGCGTAATTCGGAATTATTGGTCGGGAATATTAGGTTGCAATAATATAAAGGGTTAATTCCCGAATTTATTTATAACTAATGTAGGGAACGGTCTTGACCGTTCCGATTACCCATAGGTTAGCTGTAACCCTGCGGAACAGTCAAGACTGTTCCCTACACTAAAATACTAAACGTCGCCGATATATCAAAATTAGTTCAGCAAACAAACCTTTCCGAACAACACGCAATAATATAAATCCGGAAATCTGCGTGTCGAGGCACTCGACCGACCCGAAATTCCGCATTCCGCATTGTAAATCATCGCACCTGCGATGATTTACAAAACTCTTTCATACAGCACTTTTCGCATTTCGGACTGCGTGCTGTGCATACTGCTCTTCCGTGCAGTACAAGTCTATGGCAAAAATCGTTGCTCTCCTCGGGCGGCAGTAAATCACGCAGTGCAAATTCAATCTTTTTCTGGTCCTTCAGATTGTGAAGTCCCAGCCTTTGCGTAATGCGTATGCAGTGCGTGTCCACAACTACGGCAGGCTTGCCGAAAATGTCGCCGCACACAAGATTTGCGGTTTTTCTGCCGATTCCCGGCAGCTTAATCAAATCGTCAATATTGTCGGGCACTTCGCCGCCGAAATCTTCACGCAGCATTCTGGCAAGCTCAACAATATCCCTCGACTTCGTTTTGTACAGTCCGCAGCTTTTTATGTACTCTGCAACCTCGTCGGCTGTAGAATCTGCAAAATCGTCAACCGTTTTGAACCTCTCAAACAGCGCAGGCGTTACCATATTAACCCTTGCGTCTGTGCATTGTGCGGCAAGGCGAGTGGCTATTAAAAGTTGTAAAGGTTCTGTGTACACAAGCGAGCAGATTGCCTCGGGATACTCCTTTTTCAAGGCATTTACGGCGCTTATTGCAATTTGTTTTTTCGTCAAAAAATCACCCCACTTTTCAATTATCAATTAACAATGTACAATTAACAATTTCGGTTGTGAAGATAGATTGTGAGAATATAAAACGTCGTTTCCCGAATTTATTTATATTGCGGCTGAAAGCCGCCGCCTTAATTGTTAATTTTTAATTGTAAATTGTAAATTATATAATATTTTATCATATCCTGTTTTCT
>JBJFHX010000049.1:0-4728 GCA_051893995.1 Ruminococcus sp. | reverse complement strand
TTGCCCTGTGTATCGGAAATAGTAACAATTGTATTGTTAAATGTTGACTGGATATGCGCTGCGCCTTTTTCAATGTTCTTGCGCTCACGGCGACGGCGAATAACCTTCTTACCACCCTTTGGTGCTGCCATAGTCCTTTGCCCTCCTTACTTCTTCTTATTAGCCATTGTCTTACGGGGACCCTTACGAGTACGAGCGTTAGTCTTTGAACGCTGACCTCTTACGGGGAGACCCTTTCTGTGACGAACGCCACGGTAACAGCCAATATCAATAAGTCTTTTAATATCATAAGCGATGTCACGGCGAAGGTCACCTTCAACGCGGCAGTTGTGCTCAATATACTCTCTGAGCTTTGCAATATCCTCTTCAGTTAAATCTCTGACACGAGTGTCGGGATTAACACCTGTTGCAGCAATAATGTCGTCTGCAGTCTTACGGCCGATACCGTAGATATAAGTTAAACCGATTTCAACTCTTTTATCTCTTGGTAAGTCAACACCTGCTATACGAGCCATTCAGTTGCACCTCCATATAAATTTAAAAAATAATTATTGTTTTAAGGTAATTAACCCTGACGCTGTTTGTGCTTGGGGTTTTCGCAGATTACTAAAATCTTACCTTTTCTCTTGATAACTTTGCACTTATCGCACATCTTCTTTACTGAAGGTCTGACTTTCATTTATAATCATTCCTTTCTGAAAATCGTGTTACTTCGTTTCCCCGGCTTACTTTGAACGCCAGGTAATTCTTCCTCTGGTCAGGTCGTATGGAGACATCTCCACAGTAACCTTATCGCCCGGCAAAATGCGAATGAAGTTCATTCTGAGTTTGCCTGAAATAACAGCTAAGATCACGTGACCGTTCTGAAGCTCAACCTTGAACTGCGCATTCGGCAGAGCCTCTTTAACAATACCTTCTATTTCAATTACATCCTGTTTAGACATACCGTTAACCTCCGTTTTTAAAATCGTTTAAAATTCTTTTTATCTGCGGATTGGTTTCGATTGAACCCTCGTAAACCTTGTTTGCAGGCGCAAGATGAATAAGCTTTTTCTTCTTAGGTTTCTCAAGCTTTCGCGTCCTGCCGTCTGCGATATACGCATAGCCGGACTCAACGCCGAGAACGACAAAGAAATTATCCTTTTCTCTGCCTGCCTTAGCCCTGACAATACTTCCTCTGACTACGCTCATAAGTCACCTTAATCAATCAGAGTCATAATTTTCGGACCGTCGGGAGTTATTGCGATTGTATGCTCAAAGTGAGCGGCAAGCTTGCCGTCCTTTGTGACGGTAGTCCACTCGTCGTCAAGCACCTCAACCTCATACGTTCCCTGGGTTATCATAGGTTCAATGGCAATTGTCATACCCGGAAGAAGGCGAACGCCTCGTCCCGGAGTACCGTAATTGGGTACGCTTGGGTCTTCGTGTAATTTCGCACCTACGCCGTGGCCGACAAAATCTCGTACCACCGAGTAACTGCGAGCTTCGACATACTGCTGAACAGCACTGCCTATGTCACCTACACGGTTACCGGCAAGAGCCTTGTTAATTCCCTCATAAAGGCTCTCCTTTGTGGCGTCAAGCAAAGCCTGCGCTTCAGCGCTGATTCTGCCGCAGGGAAATGTGTAGGCGTTGTCGCCGTGAAATCCCTCATAATAAGCACCGACGTCGACGCTTACTATGTCGCCCTCTTTAAGGATCTGTTTCTTACTTGGTATGCCATGGATAACCACGTTGTTTACGGAAATGCACGCACTCGCAGGAAATCCGCCATAACCGAGAAACGAGGGAGTAGCTCCCTGTTTCTCGATATATTTACGGACAATTGTATCTATTTCATAAGTAGTTACACCGGGCTTTACAGCCTCTCCCGCAACACGGAGTGCCTCGGCAGAAATTCTGCATGCGTCTTTCATTTTAGAAAGTTCCCGTGCTGTTTTGATAACTACCATACTTTTACGCCTCGATTGCCTTGAGGATAAGCGCAGTAGTATCTTCTACGCTGTCCTGTCCTTCAACATCAATGAGCTTACCCTGCTTCTTGTAATAATCAACAAGGGGCTCAGTTTCCTTGTGGTAAACATCAAGACGAGCAAGTACGGTGTCGGGGTGGTCGTCCTTGCGCTGAACAAGGGTGCCGCCGCAATCGTCGCAAACCCCATCCTTCTTGGGCTTTAAGTTCACAAGATGATAAGGTCTGCCGCAATTTTCGCAGACACGGCGTCCGGACATACGGTTGATGATTCTTTCATCAGCAACGTCAATATTGATAACGTACTGAATCTCAACACCCATATTGTCAAGAGCCTCAGCCTGAGGAATAGTTCTTGGGAAGCCGTCAAGAATGAAACCCTTCTTGCAGTCGTCCTCGGAAAGTCTTTCTTTAACGATTCCGATAACTACCTCGTCGGGAACAAGCTTGCCTTCGTCCATATAGGACTTAGCCTTAAGACCCATCTCAGTGCCGTTTTTCAGCGCCTCACGAATCATGTTTCCGGTTGAAATTGTGGGAATACCAAAGTGCTCGCAAAGTACAGCAGCCTGTGTGCCTTTACCTGCACCCGGAGCGCCTAACATGATAATGTTCATTTAATTATACTCCTTTTTCAGTAATTAGTCAAGAAAACCTTTGTAGTGGCGCATCATCATCTGAGATTCGAGCTGTTTTACTGTTTCAAGTGCAACGCCAACGATAATGATGATTGATGTACCGCCGATAGCCATATTGCCCATACCTGTTGCAGCACCGTAGATGTGCGGGAGCAAAGCAATGAAAGCAAGGAAGAGTGCGCCGATAAGTGTAATTCTTGACAGAATGTTTCTGATATAATCAGCTGTCGGAGCACCGGGACGAATACCGGGAACGGTACCGTTGTTTGCCTTTAGGTTGTTTGCCATTTCAACAGGATTGTACTGAATGGTTGTATAGAAATAAGCGAACATAATGATAAGAATAAAATACAATACCATATACAACCAGCCGTTTGTGCTGAAGGCTTCGAAGAAAGCACCCCAGAAGCCGTCCTTTGCCTGAACAAAGAGGTTGATTGTACCGGGAATTGAAAGAATTGAGCTTGCAAAAATGATGGGGAGAACGCCGCCGAGAGCAACCTTGATAGGAAGGTGGCTTGACTGTCCGCCGTACATCTTTCTGCCAACAACACGCTTTGCGTACTGAATCGGAATTCTTCTTTCGCTGTCCTGCATAAAGGTAATAACCCAGATAACAGCAACGAAGATAAGAACCCAGAGCGGAACGAGGAAGTAATACTGTGTAGAACCCTTTGAACCAAGTTCCCAGTACTTACCGAGTGTGCTGATTGTTGCAGGGAGCTGTGCAACGATACCTGCGAAAAGGAGAATAGAAATACCGTTTCCGATACCGTTCTTGTTAATCTGCTCGCCCAGCCACATCATAAGAGCCGTACCTGCTGTGAACACGAGCACGATTACAACTGCTGAGAACCACATATCGAAGCCCTCGTTGTAGATTGTGATGTGCTTACCGCTTTCGGTAATTGTGTTCTTGAGGTAGAAGTAGTATGCAGTACCCTGAATAAGACCAAGACCGACTGTTACGTAACGGGTGATAGTACCGATTTTACGTCTGCCTGCCTCGCCCTCCTTAGCCATTCTCTCAAGTGGAGGAATAGCAACGCAGAGGAGCTGCATAATAATTGAGCTGTTGATGTAAGGAGTGATACCCATAGCAAACAATGTTGCGTTTGCAAACGCACCACCCGAAAGTGTGTTGAGATAAGCCAGCATATTTGTGCTGGAATCAGGATTGTCTGTAATCAGCTTCATTGCTTCTGCAAGAGCTGTTGTGTCCAGAAACGGAACGGGGATAACCGAACCGATTCTGAATACTACGATAATTAAAAGTGTAAATAAGATTTTTCTTCTTAAGTCAGGAATTGACCAAGCGTTTCTTATTGTTTTAAACACTTAAATCACCTCTGCCTTTCCGCCCGCAGCCTCAATAGCAGCTTTAGCTGATTCGGAAAAAGCAGAAACCTTAACAGTGAGTTTTTTCTCGAGCTTACCGTTGCCGAGTACCTTAACAGCGTCAAAGCCGTTCTTAACTACTCCTGCATTAACAAGAGCCTCGATATCAACTGTTGCGCCGTCATCAAACTTTCTGTTTAAAGTGCTGAGGTTAATTGCAACTACGTTTTTAGCAAAGATGTTGTTAAAACCTCTTTTCGGCACACGACGCTGCAAAGGCATCTGACCGCCTTCAAAACCCGGACGAACACCGCCGCCTGAACGAGCCTTCTGGCCTTTGTGACCCTTGCCGGCTGTTTTGCCCCAGCCTGAGCCGTGACCTCTGCCGATTCTCTTTGAGTCCTTCTTGGAGCCCTCAACCGGAGAAAGTTCATGTAACTTCATAAGTGCACCTCCTTGCTTACGCTTCAATAACCTCTACGAGGTGAATGATTTTTGCTACCTTACCTTTTGTCGAAGCGTTATCGGGCTGTGTTGTAACATCGCCGATTTTCTTCAGACCTAAAGCGTGGGCTGTTGCAATCTGATCCTTTTTGGAGCCGATAAGGCTCTTAACCAACTTAATTGTCATAATCTGCAACCTCCCTATTATAAAATTTCCTTAACGGATTTACCGCGGATAGCAGCAACTTCGTCAGCAGTTCTGAGAGCTGCAAGACCTGCGAGTGTAGCTCTTACTACGTTGCAGGGGTTGTTTGAACGAAGAGCCTTTGTTCTGAT
>JBJFHX010000048.1:0-19438 GCA_051893995.1 Ruminococcus sp. | reverse complement strand
AATTGGGTATCCACTGCTATGAAAACAGAATTCTGACTCTCGCTTCTCAGATGAGCGGACTTGACGAGGAGCTTTTTGAAGAGGTAAACGAAAAAGTGCGTTCAAACGGCAGAGGTTTTTCAAGCTTTCTGAAAGGTTTGCCGAGGGCAAGGCATTATATTTCTCACAGTGAAAAGTTCGTTTCCGACGATACGCTCTTTGATTATCAGAAAAGGATTATTCTTGATTTAGCAGAAAAGGAGTCCTGCGTAATTGTAGGCAAATGTGCTGACTATGTGCTCAGAGGAAAAAGCAATGTTGTGAGCGTATACATTGAAGCACCGAGAGATTTCTGCATCAGGCGTACAATGGAGCATATGGGCGTAAGCGAGGAGGTCGCAGCAGCAACCATTAAACATACTGATAAGTACAGAGCAGACTACTATCAATATTATACACATGGAAACTACTGGACAAACCCTGTCAATTATGACATCACCCTCAACAGCGAAAAAGTCGGGATTGATGACTGCGTAAAGCTGATTAAGTCTTATTTACAGATTAAAGGCTTTATCTGATTATTACTATAAGTATCTTAGTATCGGCATAAACAGCAGCTTATGTTGCTGTTTATGTTGCTTTACAACAAAAGTGTATAAATCGGAGGATAAATAAAATGAAATTAAAGGACACTAATCTTACTTCACAAGGCGTTAAGGACTTAGCAAGCAAATATATAATTGAAACCTACGAAAGATTTGACTTCGTGGCTGAAACGGCAAAAGACGAATATATGTATGACACTGAAGGGAACGCATATCTTGACTTCTATGCAGGTATTGCCGTAAACAGCACAGGTAACTGTAACGAAAAGGTTGTTGCCGCAGTTCAGGAGCAGTGCGCTCAGCTTATGCAGACTTTTAACTACCCCTACACCATTCCGCAGGCTCTGCTTGCAGAAAAGGTCTGCACAACAATCGGTATGGATAAAATCTTCTATCAAAATTCGGGTGCTGAGGCAAACGAAGCTATGATTAAGATGGCAAGAAAATACGGCGTTGAGAAATACGGTCCGCATAAATATAAGATTGTAACGGCAAAATCATCGTTCCACGGCAGAACATTCGGTGCAATGAGTGCTACTGGTCAGCCCGACAACGCCTGCCAGATTGGGTTCGGTGATATGACACCCGGTTTCTCATATGCTGAATACAACAATCTTGAGTCCTTCAAGGATGCCGTTGACGACAACACGATCGCAATTATGGTTGAGCCTGTTCAGGGCGAGGGCGGCGTTCACCCTGCTACAAAGGAATTTCTCTGCGGCTTGCGTGAATTCTGCGACGAAAAAGGTCTGCTCCTTTTGCTTGACGAGGTTCAGACAGGCTGGTGCAGAACAGGTGCAGTAATGAGCTATATGAACTACGGAATCAAGCCGGACATTGTTTCTATGGCTAAGGCGCTCGGCGGCGGTATGCCGATTGGCGCAATCTGCGCTACGGAAGAGGTTTCAAAGGCATTCACTATGGGCTCGCACGGCACAACCTTTGGCGGACACCCCGTTTGCTGTGCCGCAGCTCTGGCTCAGGTAAACGAGCTTCTTGACAGAAAATGTGCTGAAAACGCTAAGGAAATGGGCGATTATTTCTCGGCAAAGCTTGAAACCCTCCCCCACGTTAAGGAAGTAAGACATCAGGGACTTTTCGTAGGCGTAGAATTTGACGATTCAATAAACAGCGTTGACGTAAAGCACGAGTGCTTGCACCGCAAACTGTTAATTACTGCTATCGGCAGTAATATTATCCGTATGGTACCTCCGCTTATCATAAACAAGGACGACTGCGACAAAGCATTTGAGATTATCAAAGAATCTGTAGAAGCATTAAGTTGAGGTTAAAAGAATATGGATTTTCAATTTAATTTACCCGTTAATCTTATGTTCGGACGTGGCAAGGTTGCAAAAATCGGCAAAATTGCCGCAAAATACGGAAAGAAAGCTCTGATTGTTACGGGTAAAAACAGCACAAAAAAGTCGGGATTGCTTGACAGGACAATTGAGCTTCTGAAACAATCGGGTGTTGAAAGCGTTGTATTTGACAAGGTAAGGCAGAATCCTCTGACAACTACTGCAACAAAGGGTGCTGAATTTGCAAAAGCGGAAAACTGCGATATTATAATCGGTCTTGGCGGCGGCAGTATTATGGACTGTGCAAAAGCTATTGCATTTCTGGCTGAAAACGACGGTGATATAAACGACTTCATTTTCAACAGGAAGTCGGGTAAAAAAGCTCTCCCGTTGATTTTAGTACCCACTACCTGCGGTACAGGAAGCGAGGGCAACGGCTTTGCGGTGCTTACAAACCCCGAAAACAGAGATAAAAAATCGCTGAGGTGCAATGCAATTATTCCCGATGTTTCAATTATTGACTCTGAGCTTATGCAGACTATGCCAAAGCATATTCTTTCTTCCGTCTGCTTTGACGCTCTTTGTCATTCAATGGAGGCATATCTTGCTAAGAGTTGTCAGCCTATGACCGAGTATATGGCACTCTCGGCAATTGAGCTTATTGGCAAAAATCTTGAAAAGATTTACAGCGGTTGTGATGACGCCGACTTATGGGATTCAATCACCTGGGCAAGCACACTGGGCGGTATGGTAATTTACACTGCGGGAGTTGCTCTTCCCCACGGTATGGAACACCCTGCAAGCGGATTAAAGGATATTGTTCACGGTCGTGGACTTGCAGCCCTTACCCCTGTAATCACCGATGCAAGCATTGAGGGTGCACCCGAAAAATACTGTAGGATTTCTCAGCTTCTCGGCGGCTCTTCAGCGGCAGAATGCGGTGACGCAATAAGAAAACTACTTGAAAAAATAGATTTGAATGTCGGCTTGAAGGAACAAGGAATAAGCTCAGAGGATATTCCTTGGATGACGGAAAATTGTTTCAGGGTATCATCGGCAAGCGTAGCAAATCACCCTGTTACATTTGATTATGAACAGATTGCAAAGCTTTATGAAAAAGCTCTGTAAGCAAAAAACCTCATTAATCATATTAAGACAAAAAGCACTGTTTCGGAAGTATGTGTTCCAAAACAGTGCTTTTTTATTATTTTATTATACTTTCATTAACAGTAACATTTATTATTAATTAATTTCTACTCATATATTCCTGCAATTTTTTTCTGAATGCAGGTTACGTCAAGAATACTTACTCTGCCGTCGTTATCATAGTCAAATACAGTGTCACGTTCACTGCCTGTTTTTACAACTTCAGCCAAGCCTATTCCTGCCCTCTGAACCTCGGTAGCGTCTTTGATTGTAAGCTCACCGTCATTGTCGGCGTCGCCGAGCATGTACATTGTAAAGTTAATATCAGGCTGAAATTCGTTTGGATATTTTGATAATTCAAACAGCTCATCTGTATCTATTATACCGTTTTCAAGAGCCTGTTCAAGAGTTAAAACATCCGCGGTATCAATATTTACCGCAAGCCAACCGTATACAGACGGTAATCTTTGGTCGGAGTTTTCAACAATATAGCCTTCGTATCTGTTTGAAACAGGAATAGGCACAACAAAATTGTAGCTTGCAGACACCAGCATATAACCTTTAAATGTGTGTGTAAATAACGCACCGTTGTTTAAAATTTTGGTTTCTTCATCGGGTCTTTCACTTTCAAGCTTTTCCTGTACAATTTGTGACGCTCTTACTCCGTCAACAGTCATTGCGTTAACACTTAAAATTCCCGAAACAGCAAGCATAGCACACAAAGCTATTGATACGAGCTTTTTTGTTAAATTATTCTTCATAGTTATTCTCCTGTCATCAGAACAAAAAATAAATAATTTTTTAATACTTTATACATTATATATTCCTGCAAGTTTTTTCTGAATGCAGGTTACGTCTAAAATGCTTACTCTGCCGTCACCGTTGTAGTCAAAAACAGTATCACATCCGATACCTGTTTTTACAGTTTCAACTAAATCTAAACCTGCCTTCTGAACTTCAGTTGCATCCTTAATTGTAAGCTCTCTGTCGTTATCGGCATCACCGAGCATATACATTTTGATATTCACGGAAGAATCAAATAACTTGTCATCATCTATTATTCCGCTTTCAAGTCCCTCTTCAAGAGTTATGATATCTCCAGTTCCGGGATTTACTGCAAGATAGCCGAAAATTGACGGCATATATTCGTTACAACTCTCAAGAATGTAGTTCCCGTATCTTTTAGAAACCTCCACAGGCATTTCAATACTATCTCGTGCAGAAATGAGGAAATAACCGTCAAAGTTTTTAAAAACAGGCATTCCGACAATTGCGTCGGTATACTCATCCTGCTTTTCATCAAGTTTAGTCTGTGCAAGCTCTTTGATTTTTAAGAAGTATTCAAACGAATAAATATCGGGATTTTGCGTTGTCAGCTTGTACTCAAGAAGTTTTTGCCTGATTTCAGCACTTGAGCTGTAAAAATACTCCTCACTATCAGGATAAAGCAATGTCATCTGAGCTTCAAATTCTATGTCATACATAAACTCGCTGTCCTCCTGAGTCATAACGTCGCCGAATTTTTCATTCAAAGTACGAGCATAATGATAACAGTTTTCAAGGTCTGCCCTGTCTATCTCAACTTCTACAAGTCCCAGAAAAGCAAGTTCAAGGTCAAAATATGCTTTTGTGCACTCGGCAGTTGTGGGATTTTCGCTGTTATATATCTGATGAGCATAAGCAAAGGCATCGCTGTATCGCTGTGCAGTTTCGGGAGTGTAAACCTTATTATCTCCTACCGGTAACATCATAAACATTGTGCGAATATCAGATTTTGATTTAAATTGTTCTAAATTGAGCTGATTACACATATAGCCGATGTCATTATTTGTCAGCTCGCCGTTATTGTATAATTCTGATATAGAATAAAACTTGTTATTTTTATATACAAAAACTTCCTGTCCGCCTGTAAAAACATAAATATAGTTTCCAAGAGGAACGTATGTAATAACACACACATAAGAATGCTTTTTTGAGTACGGTTTAATAAGTAATGAATCTTCATCAAGAGAGCCGTAGTATTCCACTGTTACGTCATCTCTTGATAATTCATCACGGCTACAGCCGAGGAATGAAATGTAGTCATCTTTCACATTATTGACTGTATCTTCGTCAAGCTGCTGTGGTCTGCCTAACTGTGTGCAGGAATAATATTTGTAGCAATCTTCAATTGTCACTTCTTGTGAAGCGGTATCTGACGCTACAGTTATATCTTTATCAGCGATACTTACTGCACTTGCATATACACTGCCCGAAACAGCAAGCATTGCACACAAGGCGATTGATATAAGCTTTTTCAGAAAATTCTTTTTCATAGTCCTCTCTCCTTTGCTTTATTGATAAATGTATACGGATTGATTGCCCAGATAAGCATAATAAGTGTAAGAGTTTCCGTAATTATCATAGAATGTTAAATAATAATTACCTGTTTTTAGACGAAGTCCTTTGTTGTAAGGATTATACTGCACTGTAATTCCGTCTTGTGTAAAAACAACCGTTGCTTTCTCAACCGAAGAAAACTTTTCTGCAAAAGTCTGACCGCTTGCAGACATAATATGACAATAGTATTCGCTTTCATCCTCACACTCTTCAGGTAAATAAGATGAAAAACAAAAATATATGGATGAAGTAAATTTTTCATCCGAGCCCGAAATTGTCGGTTGAATCGGAGGAATACCGGGTTCGGTAGGTGTGGGTATAACTGTAGGCGGTTCTGTGGGGTCAGTTACTGGCTGAGTAGGTTCTGTTTCAGGAGTATCAGGTATAGCAGGTCTGTCGGTATTGCTTGTATTACTATTTGAACCTTCTTTTATTTCAGTCGGCTCGGGATTTGTGACAACGCTTTGAGAAGCTGACGAATTTTTTCCGGTACTGCCCTGAACAGTTTCATTAGTCTGTCCTGACGGATTTGTGGATTTCTGTACGGAGCCTGTCTGCTGCTGTGATGCGGCTGTAGCAGTCGGAATATTGTTTATTATGGGATTTGAAATTGTTGGAATAACCGACAGATTTGAAGAAGGGGTTGTGCTGTCAGTTACGTCTGAAACTGATGTGCCTGATGACTTTACAGGTGCAACAGGAATCGGGTTATCAATGCCGAAATTTAAAAATACAACAGCACACAGAGCACAGCAGAAAACAAAACAGGCTGCCGAAGCGATTATATAGGGGTTTAAATAAACAGGCTTCTTTTTATTCTTTTGTGGAATTTTAATTGCGTTTTCAATCCAGTTTTCAGGGGTTTTTACGCTTTTAAGCTGATTAAAGTTTACCTTTTTCAAGCGTTATCACCTCCGTAAACAGATTTAAGAATTTCTCTACCACGTTTCAGCAAAGATTTAACAGTATTCTCCTTTACCTCAAGAATTTCCGCAATTTCACGCACCTTGTACTGTTCGCAATAATGAAGATAGAGCACGTCACGATATTTTGAAGGGGTTTTCATAAGTGCCCACGAGATGTCAGAGTTGTCTGTATCATTGACAAATACTTCATTATCAAGGCTGTCAAGGGAGATATGACGGCAGTTTTTGCGCATATAGCTTGTGCATTCATTAATGGCAACTTTGATGAGCCACGCTTTTATGTGCTCATCATTTTCAAATTCGGGGGATTTATAGTACAGCTTTATAAAAACATTCTGATAGCAGTCCTCTGCGTCAGCAAAATTCTGTAAACGCATTATACATACGCCTGTTACGGTGTCAGAATATTTTCTTACAATCTGTTCGTATGTAAGTCCTGCAAACAGTTTTTCTGCCATATTATCTCCCCCCCTTCACTAATAATACGCACAAAAAATGTTTTTGGTTGCAACTATTTAGAAATAAATGTAAAAAGTCTTACCGTACAATACGAAAAAAGTTTATCGGATTGTATGGTAAGACTGTCGAACCGATTATTTGTTTTTCTTGTGTATTTTTCCTTTTTTAAGCCTATTAATCAAAGAACGCAGACTGAAATTCTTTATCTGCTCGTGGTAAACATAATTTATCTCGGCACAAATCATAAGGCAGACCATACAGAAATACAGCCATATCATAATGCCTGCAAGAGTTGCAAGTCCTCCGTAAATTGAAAATCCGTTGAAGTTATCAACATAAATTGAAATGCCGAATGAAAGCACATACCACGAAAGTGTGCAGAGAAATGCTCCCGGTAACTGATATTTGATTCCGTACTCCTTGTGCTGTTTACGGCTGATATTCGGGAAATTTCGGTACACAAGAGCAAAAAGCACTACAAGGAACAGAAAAACCAGAAGATAGCGAAGATGATAGATAAGTGCTACAAAATCAGGAAGATATTTTAAATACGGTGACAGCCATTCGTTGATTGACGTTCCGAGACCGATTATTAAAAGTGAAATAAGAATTATTGCAAAAAATGCAATTGTGTAGAACATCGCACGTATTCTTAAGAAAAACCAGTTTCTGTTTTCGTAGGCGTCGTATATTCTGTTGAGTCCGTTTGTTATTGCGTGAATTCCCTGAGCCGCTGACCAGAGTGTGATAACAAGCGTAATAAGAGAGATTCCTACTGCGCTTTTGTAGGCGTTTGTCAAAAAAACAGAAAGTTCATCTACAAGCTGTTCTGAAAATATGCCGCTTAATATATCTTCGATAAATTCAACGGGAATGTGCAGATTTTGTAATATTGAAACAATAAACATAGAAAGCGGCACTGCTGACAAAATCAAAAAGAAAGCAGACTGTCCTGCAATTGCAAAAATATTATCGTGCAGACATTTACTTGTTATCGGATCTAATCTGTCGATAAACTTTCTTGCAGATTCAATATGCTTTTTTATTTTCATCAGAGTACCTCCTTTCATTGAATATTTATGATATTATTTTCCGTTCTTCTTTTGCTGAACGTGGTAGGAAATGCGTGTGAGTGTTTTTTCACTGACAAAATGCTGTAAAAACTTTGTGGCTTTCATTTCAAATCCGGGTGTGATTATCATTTTGCCCTTTATAGTTTTGTCAACGGCATACTTTGCAACATATTCGGGAGTAAGTCCTCTTATGCAGAATTTTACGTTTGCAACGTCGTTGAAATTAGTCTGGACCGGACCTGGGCAAAGTACGGAAACTTTGACGTTTATGTTATCTCTTCTAAGCTCCTCGTGGATCGCCTGAGTAAGACGGACAACGTAGTTTTTTGAAGCATAGTAGCTTGAAAAAGTCGGTCCTGCAAGAAAGCCTGCCGCTGAGCCAACATTTAAAATATATCCGCTGTTACGCTTTACCATATCCTGCAAAAACAGCTTGGTAAGCACATGAACGGCTATGATATTTGTATGGATAAGACCGATTTCCTTTTCAATAGGAACTTCGGTAAATTTTCCGTATGCGCCGAAGCCTGCGTTATTAACAAGGAAATCAATCTTTTCGTCCTTGAGATGCTCGTACAAATCAAAGCTGTCCTGTTCCCTGCACAAATCGAGAGTGATTACTCTTACGCTTACGTCCTTTAATTCTTCACGCAGCTTGTAAAGTTTTTCTGTATTTCTTGCAACAATAATAAGGTCATATCCCATTGAGGCAAGGTACTTTGCAATTTCTCTGCCTATTCCCGAGCTTGCGCCTGTTATAAGAGCTTTCATATTTACTCCTTTTCGGCTGTTACGCACAGCCAGCCAGTACTGCTTTTTGAATAAGTCCTGATATTCTGATAACCTGCGTGTAAAAGAATATCGACAATGCCGTCCTTTGAAACTGCCTCGATTCCGAGTGATTTTTCTACCTTATCCCATTTATGCGGCTCTTCCTCACTTTTTACCATTTCAAAGACGAGCAAAAGCTTTCCGCTCGGCTTTAACACACGATAGACTTCTTTGAGGTCACCCAGCTTATCAGGCCAGAAATAGTAGGTTTCGACTGCGGTTATCACGTCAAATTTGTTGTCCTCAAACGGAAGTGATGATACGGAAGATTGTAATATTGAAGCCTTGCCGCACATAATATTATTTTTGTTGAGCTTTTTTGATTTTTCAACGCAAAGCTCGGAATAGTCAATTCCGAAAACCTTGCCGTTTCCTATTCTCTGACAAAGCTTTGAAACGGTTTTTCCTCCGCCGCAGCCTACATCAAGAGCATTGTAATTACGTTTTATATCAAGGTGAACAAGTGCCCAGTCGGTTAATTCCGAATGTCCTTTGTTCATTGATTTTATCATCATTTTGCCCCAGAAGCCCTGCGGACGTCCTGCGTTTTCTACAAGCTTGTGGTATTTCATGTTTTCACTCCTGTTTATTCACTCATTATTTATTTACGTTTTTCTTATTTTGGACCTGCGTATCCTCTTCCTTATCCTTTTTAGCAATCAGGCACACGCTTTCCACGTGCGCGGTGCGGCTGAACATATCGCAGGGGGTTATTTCTTTTACAGAATAATTGCCCTCGGCAAAATATTTTAAATCCCTTGCAAGCGTTGCAGGGTCGCACGAAACGTAAACTACTCTGCTCGGGGACATTTCAAAAATCGTCTTTACAAGTTCCTCGCCGCAGCCCTTTCTGGGTGGGTCAAGGATAATTACGTCAGGCTTTAATCCCTCATTTTTTAGCTTTTCGGCAGCTTTCGGTGCGTCTGCGCAAATAAAACGTGCGTTAGTTATTCCGTTAACCTTTGCGTTTTCTTCGGCGTCGTTTATTGCGTCCTGAACAATCTCAACACCGACAATCGTTTTGCACTCGTGCGCCATTGTAAGTCCTATTGTACCCGTTCCGCAGTATAAATCAAGGAGAATTTCGTCGGATTTGAGATTTGCATACTCCTTTGCTTTGTTGTAAAGCTTTTCAGCCTGCTTACTGTTGACCTGCCAGAATGAAAACGGGGAAATTTTGAATTTCAGTCCGCACAATTCATCGGTAATATAATCCTTTCCGAATGCAGTTCTGTTCTTTGAGCCGAGAATTACGTTTGTGTCCTCACGGTTTGAGTTGATTATTACGCTTGTTAGATTCGGCAGACTTTCACGGAGCATTTTTACAAGCAAATCCTCCTGCTTTAAACCGTTGCCGTTCACAACATAGCAGACCATAAGCTCGTTTGTGACCTCACCTGTTCTGATGTAAAGGTGTCGAAGTCTGCCCTTGCCTGTTTTTTCGTCGTAAATATCGTTATTTGTCTGAGCAATAAATTTTCGTGTGATTTTAATTACCCTTGAAAAAATCTCAGGCTGTAAAACGCAGTCGGTGCAATTGACAATTCTGTGACTGTGAAATGCATAAAAACCGATTTGCACCTCGCCGTTTTTATCAATTCCTATCGGCAACTGCGTCTTATTGCGGTAACGCAGTGTATTGTCACAAGCGATAATAGGAGCAAAAACTGCATCCTTGATTCCGCCGATTCGGGTTACAGCGTCAATTACCTTCTGCTCTTTAATTTTACATTCCTCTTCGTAGCTTATATGCCGCCACACGCAGCCACCGCACTTTGAAAAATTCTCGCAGTCAGGCTCTATGCGCGACGGAGAGGGAGTTATGATTTTCTCAATTTTACCGAATGCGTAGGTCTTTTTTGTCTTTAATATGCGCACCTCAAGCTCGTCACCTGTCGCAGAAAGCGGAACAAAAACAGGTATTCCATCCTGAGTTCTACCTACTCCGCTGCCCTCTGCCGAGGCTGAGGTTATAGTAAGATTTATAATATCATTTTTCTTTAATAGCATAATAATTACCACCGTATAGTTATGTTTATATTCTATCATTATTGTTTTAATTTGGCAACAGGCTGAAAATTTAATTTTGTCCGTAAAATATACTATTATTTCTTATAAATTTTATTTTAGGTATTTATTTTTTTGCTTTTTGGCCTTATAATAATAAAGATACATATTATTCTAATTAAAAAGGACGGTCTGTTGTTTTGAATTACGATAAGCTTATGGATAAAATAAAAAGAATACATTTCATCGGAATCGGCGGAAGCGGAATGTGCCCGTTGGCTGAGATTCTGCGCAGTGAGGGCTTTGAGCTTTCAGGCTCGGATATGAACGAGGGAGAAACTCTTGACAGAATCAAGAGCTACGGTATTCCTGTTTATATGGGACACAAGGCAGAAAATATTGACGGTGCAGAGCTTGTTGTATACTCCGCCGCAATCAAAGAAACTAATCCCGAAAGAATGGCTGCAAAGGAACAGGGTATTCCCTGCATTGAACGCAGTGTTATGCTCGGCGTTGTTACAAGAAGATACAAAAGGAGCATTGCAGTTTCGGGCACTCACGGAAAGACCACAACAACTGCTATGCTGTCGCAGATTTTAATCGGCAGCGGATTTGACCCGTCGGCAATCATCGGCGGAAAACTTCCGTTTATCGGCGGCAACAGCTACGTAGGTCACAGCGACATCATTGTCTGCGAAGCTTGTGAGTACGTTGACACATTCTTACAGCTTAACCCGTTTATATCAATTATTTTAAATATTGACGCCGACCACCTCGACTACTTTAAAAATCTTGACAACATCAAAAAGTCATTTAACAAATTTTCAAAGCAGACTACGGGACTTCTTGTAATTAACGGTGACGATGAAAATACTCTTGACGCTGTTAAGGACGTTGAAATTGAAAAAATCAGCTACGGCTTTGGTGAAAAATGTGATTACCGGGCAGTAAATGTCAGCGCTGATAAGGGCGTTCATGAGCAGTTTGACTTATACTACAAGGGTGAAAAGCTCACGAACATCAGGCTTATTGTTCCCGGAAAGCACAACATTTACAATGCTCTTGCGGCAGCAGCTACGGCTCATTATCTCGGCGCAACGCCTAAGGAAATTTCCGAAAATCTGCATAAGTTCGGCGGAGTTCACAGAAGATTTGAAATTCTCGGCACACCCTGCGGAATTACTGTTGCGGATGACTTTGCACATCACCCGACAGAGCTTACTGCTACGCTCAATGCCGCTATGAATATGGGCTTTAAGAAGGTATGGGCAGTGTTCCAGCCTCACACTTTTTCAAGAACGGCTATGCTGCTTGACGACTTTGCAGAGGCGTTAAAAATTCCCGATGTTGCAATTATTTCGGAAATTCTGCCTGTAAGAGAAACAAACACATATAATATTTACTCAACTGATCTCGGCGCAAAGGTTCCGGACTCAGTGTGCCTTGACACATTTGAAGAAATCACAGACTACGTTTGCAAAAACGCCAAAGAGGGCGATCTGATTCTCACAATGGGCGGCGGCAATGTTTATATGTGCGCAAATATGATTTATAAGCAACTGAAATTTATTGAGGACGGTCAGGAATAAATTAATTATCAATTTACAATTAAAAAATAACAGTTTTTTGATACAGAAAAAACTCCCGACAAAATCGGGAGCTTTTTCTTTTGGAGAGGTATTTTATGAAAAACAACAATTACCAGCCAAACATCTGTGACCAAATGTCATCAGAGCTGTCGTTAGCGGGTGTTGTTGATGACTGTTTCTGAGCATTTCCGCTTGGAACATACTCTGCAAGTGTAAGCGTTAAGTCTGCTGTTGTGCCATTTCGGTAAATTGTAAACTTAACGTTATCGCCTACTTTTGAATTTTCAAGCGCATTTTCAACATCTGATGAAGTGCTTACGCTTGTTCCATTGACCTTGGTGATGAGGTCGCCTGTGTGAAAACCTGCTTCCTCTGCATTTGAGCCACGTGTTACAGACAGCACATAGCATCCTGTCTGATTTACGCCATAGTAAAATGCAGTATCCTTTGAAGTGATATCGGTAAGCTGCATACCCAAATCGATTTTTCCTGTTACGTATCCGTAGGATTTGAGGTCATCTATAATATCGAGAACATTGTTTATCGGGATTGCAAATGCAATACCCTCTACCTCGGTAGCACTATCCTTTGCGTTTACTATACCGATAAGCTCGCCGTTTGCATTAAAGAGTCCGCCGCCTGAGTTACCGGGGCTTATCTGAGCGTTGGTCTGAAGCAAGGTCATATTCTCGCCTTCAATTGTAACGTCTCTTGCAAGTGCGCTGATAATACCGTCTGTTACTGTGCCTCCAAGCTCACCGAGAGGATTGCCAATTGCTACTACATAATCGCCAACTGCAAGGCTTGAGCTGTCGCCAAAGGTTGCCGGTGTAAGTCCTGTTGCATCTACCTTCAGAAGTGCTATATCGTTTTCGGAATCACTTCCGATTACTGCGGCTGTATAGCTCGTCTTTCCGTCACGAAGCGTAACTGTTACGCTGTTTGCGTCTTCAATAACGTGGTTATTTGTGATAATATATCCGTCCTCGGAAATTATTACGCCCGAACCTGCACCCTGAACAACATATTGCTGTGCAAAGCTGCCTGTTTTAACGCCCTCGGTTGCAATTTCTACAACGCTGTCAGCTGTTTTCTTTACAATATCCGAGGTTGTATTTGCAGACGCATTACCTGAGCTTGAAGTATTGCTTGCTTCTACCTTATTGATATTTATACTGCCCGAGCTTGATTTATTCATATTGTTGGCAAGGTAACCTCCGCCAAAGCCAAGAGCTGCGGAACAGAGGATTGAAACAATAAGCATTGCAGCCACAAAGCCTCTTGAAGCTGGCTTTTTGGGCTTTTTAACCTTTTGTTTTTTAGGCTTAACCTTGTGTGTATTCTGCTGATGCCCATAAGGTGAAACTGGCTGACCTGCTGTATTTGAATAGCTTCCGTATGGACTTTGAGAATTGTAAGTACCTGAAGTTCCGTATGAAGCGTTTGAACCGTAGCCCGATGAATAACCGCTGTACCCTGTATTTGTATATGAAGAAGAATAAGTATTTTGTGAATCAGAGCTATCTGACGTTGTGTTGGCAGGATTCGGAGTTGAATAAGCGCTTTCATAATTATTAGGATTATGAGAAGCGTTTTCGTTATTTCCGTTTACATAAGAGTAATGGTATTCCCCGTTTGAGTTAGTCTGCGAGCTGTTTGAATTCCATTCATAAGAACTCTCGGTTGCTTTTGATTCAGAAGAAGCTCTGTCGGAACTGCTGTAAACATCGTTACTGTTTGTGTTCTGATTTTCAGACGGGTTATTGCCGCTGCTAAAATCATTGTTATCGTTATAATAATCAGACATTATATTTGCCTCCTGTAAATCAGCTTTCGCTGCTGTTTTTTTATGTTGTAATTATAATAATCTTACAAAGTGAAAACTATATGAACTCGTTTTGAAATAAATATGAAATAATATATACCGTTTTGTGAAGAATAAGCAAAAAATATTAGAGACTACGTTGTAATTTGCAGTAATATATGATATAATTATATCATATTAATTAATTTTTTTGTTGACAGGAGATATATTTATGAAAAAAAGATTCTTAAAAGCAACAATTTGTACTCTATTAAGTGCTTGTATCGCATTTCCTGCATCTGTTGCCGCTTTTGCAACAGAGACAAACAGTCCTGGAATTCTTTTTGAACTTAAAACAAACAAAAACGGTTTTCAATATATAAAGGAAAATGAGAATGTAAAGTCGGATAAGATTAAAGCTAATAATAATTTTCTCAAATCCATCTCTCTTCCCACAAAATACAATCTTGCTGATGAAAACCTTGTTACCAAGGTAAAAAATCAGAATCCTTACGGCTCTTGCTGGGCATTTTCTGCAATATCATCTCTTGAATCATCGCTGGTAAAGTCAGGAAATGCAGACTCTTCTGTCGATTTGTCCGAAAAGCATTTAATCTGGTTTAACTACAACGGAGCCGACAACAGCGAGGACAAAAGCCTGTATGCAGGCAATGACACATATTCATCAGCAGGCTATTCTCCGTTTTTGCTGGGCGGCTCAATGTATATGGCTGCGTCTACTCTTATGAGAAGATACGGTGCGGCTGATGAAAGCAAAGCACCGTATGAATTTTCATCAGGTACGGAGCTTGACAGTTCACTCAAAAATGTGTCTGATATTTATCTTAAAAATGCAACTTTTCTTCCTGAAACTGTATCATTTACTATTGATAGCAACGGCAATGTTACCTATCAGGAGCTTCTTGACAGCAATACTGTAGACGCAAGTATAAAGGAAATTAAAGAAAATATATATGCAAAGGGTGCTGTTGCCGCATCGTATTACTGTTCCGATTCAATGACCGGCAATACCTCAAACGATAAATACTGGAACAATACATATAAAAGCTATTACTTTAACGCAAAGCTTTCGGGCGAGGATAATTATAACGGTCCTAACCACGGAATTACCCTTGTC
Organism: Ruminococcus sp.; assembly: GCA_051893995.1. Lineage (GTDB taxonomy): Bacteria > Bacillota > Clostridia > Oscillospirales > Acutalibacteraceae > Ruminococcoides. Next base: position 4,201 of record JBJFHX010000048.1, on the reverse strand, counting down.
GGCTGGGATGACAGCTTTTCTAAAAATAATTTTGCAACAGCTCCTCCAAAAGACGGTGCGTGGATTGTAAAAAACAGCTGGGGCAGCAGTTGGGGCAACAACGGATATTTTTACCTTTCATATTATGATTTGAGTTTTAACGAACCTGTTATTTTTGAAGCAGAAAATGCTGAATATAAATCAGACGGTACAACAACGCACGAGTACAAAAACATATATCAGTATGACGGAATCGGCTTTGGTGACGCACAGATTTACGATTACGGTAAAAACACATATAAATCAGCTAATTTCTTTACAGCAAGAGGTAATGAAAGGCTTGAAGCTATTTCGGTATCATCACTTTATGATAATTGCACCGTAAACTATGAAGTATATAAAAATCTCACTTCAGACGTTAATCCTACACTGGGAACGCTTGTTGCTAAAGGCAGTAAATCGTTTGTAAACAATGGTTACTATACCTTACCGCTTGATACTCCCGTAGACCTGTCCGATGGCGAAAAATACGCTGTAGTAATTAATATATGCTTTACAAGCGGAGGACAGGACTATTCTATTCTCTCATGCGAAACTCAATACGGATACTATACAAGCATTGAAGTCAACAATAATCAATCGTCATATTATGAAAATGGCACATGGAAAAAAGTTGATTCTTCGACATCAATTTTAGGATGCAAAATCGGCAATGCAACTGTTAAGGCTTATACAAATGATATTAGCGAACCGCTTTACGGTGATATAAACGGTGACGGTTTACTGACTGTTGCAGATTCAACATTAATTCAGAAATACTGCGCTGAATTTATAACCTTTTCTGATGAACAGATTGCAATTGCTGATATAAACAAAAGCGGAAAAATTGACATCGGAGACGCAACTACAATTCAGAGAATAATAGCCGGTATTCTATAAAAAGCTAAAACACACAAAAACTCCTGCAACAGATAATTGTTGCAGGAGTTTTAAATTATAAGCTATACGCTCTCGGTAACTGCTTTGTCGCAGTTTTCTTTTTGTTTATCAAGTTGTTTTTCAACTTTTTCAACTATTTTCTTTTTTACGATTACTTCATCAAACTTCTTTTTAAATGAAATTCTGCCTATGAACCTGCGGTTGCAGCGTTTACAGAAAAATTCGGCAGAAAAGCTCTTGTTGTGGCTTTTCCACTTTGTCATTCGTCTTGCCTGTTTTCCGCAGCAGTCGCATTTGAATTTCATCTGACTTTTGTCGATTTCATCACTGTTTAAATCTGTAATGAAACGTGTTTTAAAAGTCATTTTTTCATAGAAATTATTATCATCGGCATTCAGAATAAAGCCTTTAAGCGGCTTTTTGCCTGATAGTTGTTTGAGGCACTTAAGGCTTAATTCAGCGTCAAAAAATGCACGGTGCTGTTCCTCCTGCGAAAATTCAATTCCGAGCAGTTCGGCACAGCTTGAAAGTCCGAGCTGACTTGATGAATTCTGCAAATCAAGGCAACCCTCGCAGTAAGCCTGCAAATTGCAGTATCTTTTAAGAAACGGCAGATGAAAATCGCCTGTAAAATAGCTGTAATTTTCAATCAGAGCATGAATATCCGAAGTTCCCCACGTCATTAAAATGTTTTCGCCCGAAAATTCGGTAAAGCGATTTACTGCGTCAAGAAACGGAATACCATTTTCCTTAAGCTCCTCATTAGTAATCTTTGTGAGCTCTTTTACCTTACTGCAGAGCTTTTTGCCGATTTGCGGCTTTATAAGCACTGAAAAAGTATCTGTAATATTAAACTCATCGTCAACCTTTACTGCACCGAATTCAATTATTTCATTGACAAATCGGTGCAAAGCGGTACTGTACGAGCCGTTCCATTCCAAATCAAGTATTACAAAACTCATTATTTCTTACGGAAAGCCTGCTTCATACGCTGTTCTTTTGAAAGAATACGCTTGCGCATACGGATGTTTTCGGGAGTAACCTCAACAAGCTCATCATCAGCGATAAATTCAAGGCACTGTTCAAGTGACATCTGAGTTGGAGGAGTCAGCTTCAATGCATCATCCGAGCCTGATGCACGTGTGTTTGTAATATGCTTTTTCTTGCAGACGTTTACAGTAATATCCTCAGCCTTTGGACTTGCACCGACAATCATACCCTCGTAAACGGGAACGCCTGCACCGATAAAGAGTCTGCCTCTCTCCTGTGCGGCATAGAGTCCGTAGGTTACAGTTTCGCCTGTTTCAAAAGCAATCAGAGAACCCTGATGACGTGTTACAATTTCACCCTTGAAAGGCTCATAGCCGTCAAAAACGTGGTTCATAATACCGTTACCGTTTGTATCAGTGAGAAATTCGGGACGATATCCCATAAGTCCTCTTGCGGGAATTCTGAACTCAATGTGAGTTACACCGCCCTCACGTGTACCCATATTAACAAGCTCAGCTTTTCTTGAACCGAGCTTTTCCATTACTGCGCCTACATATGAATCGGGCACTTCAATAATGAGAAACTCAATAGGCTCATAAAGCTTGCCGTCAATGGTCTTTGTGATTACCTCAGGACGTGAAACCTGAAATTCGTAATTCTGGCGGCGCATTGTTTCAATAAGTATTGAGAGGTGAAGCTCGCCTCTGCCGGAAACCTTGAATGTATCGGCACTGTCGGTTTCTTCAACACGCAGAGCTACGTTTGTTTCAATCTCCTTGAACAGTCTGTCACGCAGGTTGCGGGAAGTAACGTACTTACCCTCTTTTCCTGCAAAGGGAGAATTGTTTACGATAAAGTTCATAGAAACAGTAGGCTCGTCAATTTTAACAAAAGGTAAAGGCTCTATACAGTCGGGAGAACAGATTGTTTCACCGATGTTAATGTCCTGAACACCGCTGATGCAAACGAGGTCGCCGAGCTTTGCTTCCTCGCACTCAACCCTTTTAAGTCCCTCAAACTGGTAAAGCTTTGCAATCCTTACATTCTGAGTTGTGCCGTCTGCGTGACAGAGAACCGCCGCCTGTCCGTTCTTTGCAACTCCTCTTTCAATTCTGCCAACGCCTATTCTGCCGACAAACTGGTCTGAGTCAATATTTGACACAAGAATCTGGAGTCCGCCGTTAAGGTCACCTTTTGGTGCAGGGATTTCGTTGATAATTGCGTCAAGCAGAGGCTTCATATCCTCTGCAAGCTCGTGATAGTCTGTTCCTGCATAGCCGTCACGTGCGGAAGCGTAAATTACAGGAAATTCAAGCTGGTCTTCGTCAGCACCCAGCTCAATAAAGAGGTCGAGCACCTCGTCAACAACCTCCTCGGGACGTGCGCCGGGACGGTCAATTTTGTTGAGCACTACAAGCGGCTTTTTGCCGAGACCGAGTGCCTTTTTAAGAACGAATCTTGTCTGTGGCATACAGCCCTCAAATGCGTCAACAAGCAATACAACTCCGTCTACCATCTGTAAAATACGTTCAACCTCACCGCCGAAATCTGCGTGGCCGGGAGTGTCAACTATATTAATTTTAATTCCGTTATACATAACAGCCGTCGGCTTAGAAAGGATTGTGATTCCTCTTTCACGCTCAAGGTCGTTTGAGTCCATTACCCTGTCCTCGACATTTTCATTTGCTCTGAAAATACCGCTCTGCTTTAACAGCTGGTCAACAAGAGTTGTCTTGCCGTGGTCAACGTGGGCAATGATTGCAATATTCCTTAAATCTTCTCTTACGTCCATAAAATCCCTCTGTTTCTGTAATCTGTTCGCTTATTTTCAGCATACTTTTTAATTATACCACTACAAAAGACAAAATTCAATTTATATTTTTCATCACCTTTTCTGCTATTCCGCAATATATTTTGAAACATTTTCATAATATCGTTTTTTTAAGACGAAAAAATCTGTATTTTGTAGCTTTAAATGTAATTTTTTCTTTACAATAACTAAAGATTGTTATATAATTAACATAGTTATTTTGCGTTCTCAGCGTAGAATAATTTGAATTCACATTCAGGAGGTAATATTATGGGCTACACGATTGCACAGAAAATCATCAAAGAGCACCTGGTATGCGGCGAAATGGTCGTTGGAAACGACATCGGTCTTAAAATTGACCAGACTCTTACACAGGACGCTACCGGCACAATGGCTTACATTGAATATGAAGCTATGGGTATCCCGAGAGTTAAAACTGAAAAGAGCGTTGCTTACATTGACCACAACACATTACAGACGGGT
>JBJFHX010000047.1:0-4895 GCA_051893995.1 Ruminococcus sp. | reverse complement strand
ATTGTTCACTTCAATTTTTAAAATATTATTTGTAATTTTTTCAAGTTTTGAAAAGTATTTATAAATTAATTCACGCAAGAAAATAAGCAAGATAATATGCAAGTTATTTTATGTATGGGCCGCCGAATTTTTACTCGGCGGCTTTTTTCACTTTTTGCTTCGGCTGATGTATGATGCGATTTTTCCGTTCATTTTAAGTCTTTCCTCCTGCGTTATCAGTGCTGTCAATATTCTCAGCTTTATATTCAGCAATCGCTGATATAAAACGGTCGCCGTATTGCTTCAGCTTGTTGTCGCCTACACCGTTGACTGCTAAGAATTCTTCGGGTGTTACTGGCAGTTTTCTGCACATATCTGTTAGTGATGCGTCTGAGAAAATCAGGAATGCCGGTACTCCCTTTTTGCTTGCAATCTCATATCTGATTTGCTTAAGAATATTAAACAGCGGAATATCAACAGTTTCCTCAACGGTTTTCACTTTGGATTTAATTCTGATAGTTTTCTTGACATTCACTTTCGCCTTGCCTTTGAGCACGGGGTAGCTCATTTCTGTTACTCTGAGTATCGGCTTGCCTGCTCCTACTGATATGATGTATCCCTGTTCTTCCAGCTTTTCGATTATGTACTTTATTTCTGTGGGTTTTGCGTCCTTCATTATGCCGAAGGTAGATTGCTTGTTTAGTCCGAAACTTATTATTCTGTCATTTGTTTTTCCTCGCAGGACATCAGAAATTATTGCTGCGCCGAATTTTTGTCCTGTTCTGATTATGCAGGATAGAATTTTCTGCGCTTCAACCGTAACATCTACTGTTTCAAATTTTGTCAGGCAGTTTGAGCATTTTCCGCAGTTATCCTCTGCTTCATCTCCGAAATATCTGAGCATATAATTACGCAGGCAGTCGCTTGTCCTGCAATAGAAAATCATATGCTTTAGGCGTTCTTCCTCCCTATGCTTGAACATCTCATTCTGCTCGGGTGTAAGCTGTGGATTCGGCTCGGTGTTTTCTATAAAATATCGGCAGGTCTGCACATCCGCCGCTCCGTAAAGCAAAATGCAATCCGCCTCCTGACCGTCACGCCCTGCTCTGCCTGCTTCCTGATAATAGCTTTCGATATTCTTCGGCATATTGTAGTGGATAACATAAGATACATTTGATTTATCTATGCCCATTCCGAACGCATTTGTTGCGACCATAATCGGCTTACGGTCGTAGACAAAATCGTCCTGATTCTTTATACGCTCCTCATCGCTTAAGCCTGCGTGATAGCGTGTTGTTGAAAAGCCTTTTTCGATAAGAAAATCACAAACGCTTTCCACCTTTTTGCGAGTTGAGCAATAGACAATTCCCGACTTACCCTTGCGTTCTCTTAACAGCTCAACAAGCTTGTCATCCTTTTTCGCTGGTCTTAATACAGAGAAAAACAAATTCGGTCTGTCAAAGCCCGTGGTCACTACGGTGGGATTATTAAGCTGTAAAATATCAATAATGTCGTTTTTGACTTCGTACGTAGCGGTTGCGGTAAAAGCACCGATTATAGGGCGTTTCGGGAGCAAAGAAATAAATTTATTTATGTTAAGATAGCTTGGGCGGAAATCCTGTCCCCACTGCGAAACACAATGCGACTCGTCAACGGCTACCATTGAAATTTCTATTCTTCTGCATAAATTAACAAAGCCGACCGAGTCCAGCCGTTCGGGTGCGACATAAATTATTTTATAGCTTCCCAAAGCCGCATTTTTCAGAACCTTGTCATATTGCGTATCTGTCAGCGAGCGGTTAATATACGCCGCTTTTACTCCCTGCTGAACAAGTGCGTTTACCTGATCCTTCATCAAAGAAATCAGCGGTGAAACAACAATCGTAACACCGCCAAACATAATTGCAGGCACCTGATAGCATATCGACTTGCCTGCACCCGTAGGCATTATGCCGAGAGCGTCCCTGCCCGACAACAGGCAATCAACCATTTCTTCCTGACCTTTTCTGAACGAGGAATATCCGAAGTATTTTCTTAAAACATCATATTTATCCATAACTCTGCCCCTGATTTTTTCTATACTTTTATTATAGGCTTTTTGAGGGAGTTTTCAAGATAAACAACGCTGTTTATCGGAAATAAGCATAAAATAAGGTCGGGTATTCAAACCGAATTACCCGACCTTGTTCAACTAAATATTAAATTTCAGACAGATATTTACCTGCATTTCCCGTATCAGAGAATCCACCGACAAGGTATTTCTGAATAAGTGTAGCGTCTGCTATTGACACTGTTCCATCACCGTTTACATCGGCAAGCTTTCTTGCTGTTTCATTCTCGGGCGTTGAAAGTCCTACGCAGATTTTCTGAATCAGCGTTGCGTCTGTTACTGTAATCTTTCCGTCCATATTGACATCGCCTATCATATATCCGGATTCCTGCGGAGTAATTGTAACAACATTGCTGAATATTGCCGCTGTTCCATCGTCAAGAATGCTGACATAATCAGGATTTATGTCAATTACTTCTCCGTTTACGCTGAATGCGGTGTTCTCACCAAAGCGGTAACCTGCGTTGTATCCTTCATCGGTCAGCTTGATATACAGACTATAACTATATTCTGTATTTGCCTTAAAGGAAGAAATTAATCCGTCGCACCAGCCTCGCTCAACATAAGCACTATTCCAATAATCGGAGCTTGAAATAAATTCGCCGTCTGCACCAAGCCAGCTTTCATAGTCGATGACATACGGAGCGTCATTGGGTGTTGTACCGGTGAATACGGGCTTGTCGCCGTCCATAAAGGTCAAGGTTGCGTTGTTGATTTCAACGACTTCAATTTCCTTTTGCTCAACCGGCTTCATAAATTTTCCAGAGCCTATCATAAGGCTTTTTCCATCCAGAATCACTTCGCTTTTGGCAGTGAAGTCTTCGCCGTTCAGCAGCACGGAAAGAGTATCTTTTGAGGCAAAGGTATAGTTTTCATTTGCTTGTGCTATAATACTGTAGGAATAGGTTTTGCCCTCTTCAAAGGCGGTAATCCTTTTATCCTCAGGAACTCGGCTCATCTGCTCCGCATCGGAATACCAGAACTTAACCGGTTCTAAGCCGTTCTCGGTTTGAGTCCATTCCTCCCAATATTCATAGAAGGTATAGGCTTCGTTATCGCCCTTTGTTGCTGTTTCTTTCGGTGCTTCGCCGACGGTGCAGGAGGTAGGAGCATTGTTGATAATCACCTCTGTAATTTCTCTGACAGGTACTTCATCTGTAATTATGTCCGCATACTCAGGCATAAAAGTTTCTTTGAACAGGTTTAGCATTGACGGCTGAACAAGAATAAAAAGGTCAGGATGACATTCTTCAAATGCATTGTCAGACACATAGAAATAATCCTCTTCCTCGTCATAGTCTGTTCTCTCAAAGACTACCTCACAAAGCTGTGAGCATTTGTAAAATGCCTGACTTCCGATGTATTCCGTCTGTGGGGGAAGTGTAACCGTTTCAAGTGAAGTGCAGTTCTCAAATGCATTACCATAAATTCTTTTTACCAAAGGCATTTCAATCGATTTGAGTGAGGTGCAGTCGTAAAAAGCATTTGATGAAATGCTTTTTACTCCCGGCATTTCAATATTTTCAAGTGAAGAACAACCACTGAATGCGTAGTAATCAATATCCTCTACAGATTCGGACAGTACAGCGCTTTTCAGATTTACGCAGTCTCTGAACAAATATGATTCAACGGTTGTAACATCGCCGCCGATATAAAGTGATTTTACCTTTGCGTTACATTCATAATTGGTATCAAAACAGAGATCATCCCAACCCTTAACGCCGGTATCGGTTATAATTGTCAGTTCTGCTGTTTCTTCATTAAAACGGAAGCCGTTTGTTTCAAGCTCTTCGTCGCTTTCCTCTGCCCACTTTGCATAAAGCTGAATGTCATAACCGCTTGTGTTTTTCATCCAGTCATAATTGCTTGTATCCTCAATTAAGCTGTTATAAAGAGCAGACGGCTTATAGCACCAGCCTAAAAAGGTGTATCCCTCACGCTCAGGAACATAATCGCCGATATCGAAAAAGCTTTCGCTTTCCGTATCAAGCTCATATATTGCAGATCCCTCGCCGTCTATCGTTCCGCCATTGGGATTGAAAGTAACTGTATAGCCGTCATCAAAAACAGGAAACAGGGTTTCATCACCGAAATTGTAAGATGCATTTGCTAAGTTATTCTCCCAGTCAAAGGTAAGAACTGTTGTATCACCGACCTTTTCCTGCTCTGCAAAGTACATTCCGCCATCCCATTTATCAAAGTGACAACCCGGTCGAACCAAATTAGGCAAAACAAGCTCCTGCTTCTCACGCTGAATGTAGTAACGGTCAGGCAGTCCTTCCTCTTCGCCCTCAAGCAAATTACTATAGGACAGCGTATAATAAGGCTCGAAAAATTTTATTGTGCAGTCACTTTTATGCGTTGAAGCCGCCTCAACTATGGGCGTCTTACCGTATTCTCCGCCGTATAATACGCCCTCACTTTTCGTAGAGGTTGTTCTCACCTGCTGAAGAACGATAGGCGTACTTGTGTTATTAACATAGCCGACTGTCACCGGTGTTTCTTTACTCAAAGCTTCCTGTAATGCCTGCTCCAGCTCTTCCCTAAGCTCCGGATCCTCGCACTCCTCATACTGTTCCAGTACGCCGCTTAAATCTTCTCTATCATATGCCATTTTAATTACATTATAAGTATCCTTTATTTCATTGTTCTTAATCCCCGAAACATCAGCCGTGCTTCTCACTAATTTGGAGATTATCCGCACATCACCCAGTTCAAGCGACGCATTGTACAGCCAGGTATTGGTAACATCCTGACCGTAATAACCCACGGTATGAAAATCCTCATATTGCGGCTCAATACGGAA
>JBJFHX010000046.1:0-19822 GCA_051893995.1 Ruminococcus sp. | reverse complement strand
AACTGGAATAAGACCTCCGATTATATGTATAAAATCGGAAACGGCTCATGGGAAGTGTTTATTGAGGGTATTAAGCCCTATGATATATATAAGTATTGCATTGAAACGCCTTGGTTTGAAAAATTTCTTAAATCAGACCCGTTTGCGTTTCACACCGAAACTCGCCCCGATAATGCGTCACTTGTTTATAATATAGCTGAATATGAATGGGGCGATGAGAGCTGGTTTGATTACCGCTCAAAGTGCGACAGCATTAAGTCACCGATGAATATTTACGAAATTCATGCAGGCTCATGGAGAAAGTATCCCGACGGAAACTTTTTCAATTACCGAAAGCTTGCCGAAGAGCTTGTGCCGTATCTCAAAGAGATGCACTACACTCACGTTCAGCTGATGCCCATAACCGAGTATCCGTTTGACGGCAGCTGGGGATTCCAGACAACAGGTTATTTTGCACCAACCTCACGATACGGTACTCCTGCTGATTTTATGTACCTTGTCGATATGCTCCACAGGGAAAATATCGGCGTAATTCTCGACTGGGTTCCGTCAAATTTCCCGAAAGATTCGTTCGGACTTGTAAAATTTGACGGCACTTGCCTTTATGAAAGCGAGGACCCCTGCAAGGGTGAACGTCCTGCATGGGGAACATGCCTGTTTGATTTTTCAAAAAATGAGGTCATAAGCTTTCTCGTTTCGTCGGCAATGTTCTGGATTGAAAAGTTCCATATTGACGGTTTGCGTGTAGGTGCGCTTTCGTCTATGCTTTACCTTGACTACGGAAAAGAGGACGGCGAGTGGACGCCGAATCAATACGGCGGCAAGGAAAATCTTGAGGCTATAAACTTTATAAAGCATCTCAATACGGCAGTCCATATGTTCCATCCCGACGTGCTTATGTTTGCTGAGGAGAACACCTCGTGGCCAAAGCTTTCTCACCCTGTTGAAGAGGGAGGACTCGGCTTTGACTACAAATGGAATATGGGCTGGATGAACGATATGCTTCACTATATGTCGCTTAATCCGCTCTGGAGACCGTTTAATCACGATAACCTTACCTACAGCTTTTTCTATGCTTTTTCCGAGCATTTCCTGTTACCGATTTCTCACGATGAGGTTTCGCACGGCAAAGGCTCGTTAATCAATAAAATGCCCGGTGAATACGAAGACAAATTTTCCGCAGTCAGAGCGTTCATTACATATATGTATGCTCATCCCGGAAAAAAGCTTGTGTTTATGGGTACAGAAATCGGTCAGTTCGATGAATGGGACGCTGATTCGGGTATTCAGTGGGATTTGCTCGATTACGAAAAGCATTCTGCACTAAAGCGCTTTTTCTGCGATTTGAACAGGTTTTATCTTGAAAACAAGCCGTTTTACGAGCTTGACGCAATCTGGAAGGGCTTTGACTGGATTCACCACGACGATTACACCAACAGCGTAATTGCGTTCAAGCGAACAGACAGCGACGGCAATGAAATAATAGCCGTCTGCAACTTCCAACCCGTAAAGCACGAGAAGTATTACATCGGTGTGCCAAAATACGGCTTGTACAGCGAAGTGTTCACATCGGACGCAGAGAAATACGGTGGTACGGGAGTTTCAAACGGAAGTGAAATCACGCCCGAGATGATGAAAATTCACGGCTGTAATCAGGGGCTTCCGCTTACTCTGCCGCCTCTGAGCGTTATTTATCTCAAATGTACGGGCGAGCTTGAGCCGGTTTCTCAGGATTAATTAAGTTTTCAAACCCATACGGGTTTTACGCAATACCGCTTTATAATGCGGAAAATTGCTTATAATATGCATATGCTATAAAAATAAATCGGAGGTATTTCTAAATGTTTCCAAAACAGGAAGTAGTTGCAATGTTGCTTGCAGGCGGTCAGGGCTCACGTCTTGGCGTGCTTACAAGAAAAATTGCAAAACCCGCCGTTCCGTTCGGCGGAAAGTATCGCATTATTGACTTCCCCTTGTCAAACTGCGTAAATTCGGGTATAGAGGCTGTGGGTATTCTTACTCAGTATCAACCGCTTGTGCTTAATGAGTATATAGGCAACGGTCAGCCGTGGGATCTTGACGGTATGCACTCGGGTGTAAACTGCTTAAGCCCCTATCAGGCTGTTGACGGCGCCGACTGGTATTCGGGCACTGCAAATGCAATTTATCAGAATATCAACTATATCGAGCGATATGACCCCGAGTATGTTGTAATTCTTTCGGGTGACCATATCTACAAGATGGACTACAACAAAATGCTCGAATTTCACAAGGAAAAGGGAGCAGCCTGCACAATTGCGGTAATTGACGTTCCGCTTGAGGAGGCTTCTCGTTTCGGTATTCTCAATACATATGAAGACGGAAAAATCTATGAATTTGATGAAAAGCCCGAGCACCCCAAGAGCACAAATGCGTCTATGGGAATCTATATTTTCAGTTGGAAAGAGCTGAAAAAGTATCTTGTTGAGGACGAGGCAAAGGAAAACTCAAGTCACGACTTCGGCAAGGACGTTCTGCCTGCAATGCTTGACGCAGGCGAGAAGATGTTTGCATATCCGTTTGAGGGTTACTGGAAAGACGTCGGAACAATCGACAGCCTGTGGGAGGCAAATATGGATTTGCTCGATCCGAATGTTACTCTCGACTTAAAGGACATTTATTCACGCAATCCTATGATGCCGCCTCACTACGTTTCAAGTGACGCAAGCATTCAGAACTCACTTGTTGCCGACGGCTGTAACGTTTACGGAAATCTTGAATTTTCAATCCTCTTTGCCGGCGTTACTATCGGCAAAAACGCAACGGTAAATTCTTCAATTATTATGCCCGGCGCAGTAATTGAGGAGGGCGCTGTTGTTCAGTATGCAATTGTTGCAGAAAATACGGTGGTCGGCAAAAATGCCGTAGTAGGAGAAAAGCCCGAAGATGCAAGTGACCGTGATAACTGGGGAATTACAGTAATCGGTGCAAACACAGTTATCGGTGAAAATACTGTTATCAAGGCAAAGGAAATGATAGAAAGCAATACGGAGGTGACTGCAGATGAGAAGTAATAATGTTCTCGGCTTTATATTTGCCGGTACGCTTGACGATAAAATTCCGGAGCTTTCAGCCTCCCGCACAATGGCAAGCGTTCCGATTGGCGGAAAATACCGACTGATTGACTTCGTACTTTCAAATATGTCAAATTCAGGCATAAATAACGTAGGCATCGTTGCCAAGAGCAACTTCCTTTCTCTTATGGACCATGTAGGTTCGGGCAGTGCGTATGACCTTTCAAAGAGAAGAAGCAACCTTACAATTCTTCCTCCTTACGGCGGAAAGACTTTTTCAAACTACGTTGAAACAATCTACAATATGCACGGTTACATTGAAAACAGCCGTGAGGAATATATTCTTATCTCACCTTCAAATGTTGTGACTAATTTTGATTACAACAGCGTGTTTGATTTCCACTCAAAGAATAACGCAGACATCACGCTTATCTATAAGCACGGCGTTGTACCGAGCGGATACGACAGACCGCTTACAATTGACGTTGATGAAAACGGCAGAGTTAAGCAGATTTTCATTAAGCCCGAAAAAGGTGACGAAAAGGTAAATCAGTTCTACGGTTCTGTCCTTATCAAAAAAGACCTTCTTATGGATGAAATCAGAACTTCGCTCAGCCTTAATCAGCTTGACATTAAGCGTATCATTCAGAAATCCATTGAGAAATACAACGTTTACGCTTATGAAAATACCGGCTATTGTGCGGCTATCAGCTCAATCAACGATTACTTTGAATTCAATATGGACTTGATGAAAAAGGAAGTAAGAGACGAGCTGTTTAACCCCAAACGCCCGATTTTTACAAAGGTAAGGGATGACGCTCCGTCAAAATACGGACTTACAAGCAGCGTCAAAAATTCTATTATTGCGCAGGGCTGTGTTATCGACGGCGAGGTTGAAAACTGCGTGCTGTCAAAGGGTGTTTATATCGGCGAAGGTGCAAAAATCAGCAATTGCATTGTAATGCAGGATACAAAAATAGGTTGCAATACCAACCTCAATTATGTTATCATAGATAAGGATGTTACAATTAAGGACGGACGTTCACTGATGGGTTTCGATTCGTATCCTATCTATATCGCAAAAAAATCTGTTGTTTAACTGGAGGAAAAACAAATGAGAATTTTATACTGTGCTTCGGAGGCTAATCCCTATTGCGGAAGCGGCGGTCTTGCCGACGTAGCAGGAAGCCTGCCCCATACACTTTGCAGAAAGGGACAGGATTGCAGAATAGTAGTTCCGCTTTACGGCACTATTCCGCAGGAACTCAGAAATTCGCTTAACTTTATCACAAACTTTACTGTACCGGTAGCCTGGCGTCATCAGTACTGCGGACTTTTCTGGGCAAGATGGCACGACTGTACATACTACTTTATCGACAATGAGTATTATTTCAAGCGTGGAACACTTTACGGTCACTATGACGATGCCGAGAGATTTGCTTTCTTCTCACGTGCAATTCTTGAAATGCTTCCGTATATCGACTTCCACCCCGATATTATTCACTGCAACGACTGGCAGACAGCTCTTGTGCCTGTTTACTACTATCTGTTCTATTCGCACAGACCTTGGTACTACAACATCAAGAGCCTGTTCACAATCCACAACATTCAGTATCAGGGCGAATACGGCTGGGAGGTTAACACCGAGTGCGTAGGTATTCCTGCTTCCGAAACAAAGATTCTCGAAATGAACGGCAAGCTCAATATGATGAAGGGTGCAATTGAAACTGCAACTCGTGTTTCAACCGTTTCACCGAGCTATGCGGCTGAAATCAGAGACCCGTGGTACAGCTGGGGACTTCACGACGAGCTTAATCTCCGTCACTACAAGTTGTGCGGAATCAAGAACGGCATTGACACCGTAAGCTACAACCCCGAAACCGACTATCAGCTCTACCGCAACTACTCAAAGGACGATATGAGCGGCAAGGGCGAGTGTAAGCGTGCATTGCAGGAACGCTTGTGTCTTGAACAGCGCTGGGACGTTCCGATTGTCGGAATGGTTACACGTCTTGTTGCGCACAAGGGACTTGACCTTGTAAGAATGGGACTTGAAGAGCTTATGAATACAGAGAATATGCAGTTTGTAATTCTCGGTTCGGGCGATAAGGAGTATGAAGATTACTTCAACTATATGCAGGCAAAATATCCCGGCAGACTCTGCTTCTGTCACGGCTTTGTTCCCGAGCTTGCAAGAAAGATTTATTCGGGCGCAGATATTTTCCTTATGCCTTCTGCTCAGGAACCCTGCGGTCTTGCACAGATGATTGCTCTGCGTTACGGCACAATTCCCGTAGTGCGTGAGGTAGGCGGACTTAAAGACTCCGTATTCGACAGTGCAGACAGATACGGCAACGGCTTTACGTTCAAGAACTACTACACAGCAGATATGCAGCTTGCAGTAAGACGTGCTCTCTGGGGAATTCGTGATGCAGGCGGCTGGAAACAGCTTATGTGGCGTGCAATGATGAGCGACAACAGCTGGGAGCGTTCGGCACAGGATTACATAAATCTCTACAACGATACCCTCAAATGGGCATAAAATAATTTGATATTTTGCAGACTGCGGAGATTGAGTTTTCCGCAGTCTGTTTTGTTTTAGGTGAATAAAATTAAAATAAAAATATTTTTACAAAACGCTTGACAATACGACTTTTTTTTGATAGAATACTAACTGTTGCATCGGGATGTAGCGCAGTTTGGTAGCGCACACGTCTGGGGGGCGTGGAGTCGCAAGTTCAAGTCTTGTCATCCCGACCAGTCGAGACGTCAGTAAAAGCTGACGTCTCTTTTTTACGTTTATCGTTCTGATAAAGCAGTTGCTTTGATAATGAAAACTTCTTTTTGATAGAACTGCCAATTAATTGAAACATCATTTTTTAGTAACCTGTTGATAAATGAACACCCTGTACGTAATCTGCGTACAGGGCGTTTTCTTTGATTGCAAGATAATCTTTTCTATTTGGCATTTATATTAATATATTCAGCTTTTAATTTCGAATAAAGAATTTTCTGACTGCTGTACAGTCCGTAATATCCGCTCAGCATATAGCTTACTGCGCTGGCTATTCCGAAGAAAATCAGTCCTTGTGCACCGAAAACCTCAACGCTCAAAAGAATTGAAGCAATGGGACAATTGATAACTCCGCAGAACAGACAAATCAAGCCTATAGCCGCACCGAACGACGGGTCAAGTCCGAGCAGACTGCCGAAAACACAGCCAAAGGTTGAGCCGATAAACAGCGTCGGCACAATCTCACCGCCCTTGTAGCCGCAGCCGATTGTGACGGCAGTAAAAATTATTTTAAGGATAAACGCTTCGGGCTTTGCATTTCCTCCTATTGCATTTACAATTATCCCCGAACCTGCACCGTTGTAATCACGACAGCCAACCGCAAAAGTAAGCGCAATAATAATTACACCGCCTGCGATAATTCGCAGGTATTCGTTTTTTATCAGCTTTTTTGCCCATTTCTGAGTTTTTCGCATTGTAACGCAGAAAATAATGCTTACAACAGCGCAAGCGGCGGCAAGTCCGATAACCTGAACAAGCGGAAGAAAATCAAGATTCGGAATTACTTTGCTTATGTCAAATTTCAGAGGAGTTGCGCCAAGGTGGATTGAAACAAAGTAAGCTACCACCGCCGAGGTAAAGCAGGGAACAAGTGCAGAGTAGTACGCAACGCCTACGCTGATTACTTCCAGCGCAAAGAAAGCGGCAGTAATAGGAGTACAGAAAAGTGACGAGAAAAGTCCGCTCATTCCGCACATAACAGCAACGTGAATGTCGCTTTCTTCAAGATGTAAAATTCTGCCGACAATCGTTCCCAGACTTCCGCCAAGCTGAAGAGCCGCACCCTCTCTGCCTGCCGAGCCGCCGAGAAGGTGAGTAATAATCGTGCTTATAAATATCAGCGGAGCAATGACAAACGGAACGTGATTTTTACTCCGAATCGACTCTAAAACGCAGTTTGTACCGGGGTCGTTTTCAATTCTGCACAGCTTGTACAGAAATACAATCAGCACACCGCCTACGGGGAGCAGAAAAATAAGATACCACTGACTGTTTTCAAAATTGTTTGCATATTTAATGCAAATGCTGAAAAGCGAGCCTATTGTACCTCCCACAAGTCCCGTTATAGATGCAATGAAAAGCCACTTTACAAACACCTTTACGTATTGCCACGCAGAAGTTATTTTATGTATCACAAGTTTTTTTATGTTATTCACCTGTACCGCCTCTTTTTCGCTTTTATTTTACCACATTTGTAATGATTTTACAATTGATAGTTTGTTTCGGCTGAGTCTTTGTGAATCCAAAAAATAAATGTTGAAAAGCATAGGATAAAATGATATAATAATTATAATTATGCAGTAATATGTACGTTAACATTGAAAAGAGGACTAAAATGGCTATTAAGGTTACACTTCTGACGCATACACCGAACCCCGAGCAAACCGTTGCAATGGCGGCAAAGCTCTGCTATTCACCGTCGGGAATTGAAGATATAAGAGAAGGACTTACCGAAGAAAAGACCGCTTCGTTTATCAATATGCTGTCCGACCTCGGACACGCAAGTCCAACCGAACACGCTGTATTTACCTTTGGAATTGAGGGAATTTCACGAGCATGCTCTCATCAGCTTGTGCGCCACAGAATTGCTTCCTACAGCCAGCAGTCACAGCGCTATGTTGACGGAACGAAGTTTGAATTTGTAACTCCGCCTGAAATTGCAAAAAACGAAAAGGCTCTTAACGCATATAATAAGGTGATTTCACTTCAGGTTGATGCTTACAAGGAAATCCGTGATGCACTTGCCGCAGGATATATCAAGGATTATTGCAAAGAATGCGGAAATGATATTGACGGAAACGACGAAGAAATTATTGAAAAGTTCGGTAAAGAAAATAAAAAGCAGTGCTCCGCTTTCATAAAAAAAGCAAACGAGGACGCACGATTCATTCTTCCGAATGCGTCAACCACAAAAATTGTCTGTTCGTTCAACGCACGCAGTCTGCAAAACTTCTTTGCACACCGCTGTTGTAACCGTGCACAGTGGGAAATCCGTGAGGTAGCAGAGCAGATGCTTTTGCAGTGCCTTGAGGTTGCACCTAATCTGTTCAAGAACTGTGGTCCGTCCTGCCTTTTCGGACCTTGTCCCGAGGGCAATATGTGCTGCGGAAAGCAAAAGGAAATGCGTGAAAAATACGGCAAAAAATAAAAGGTGTTAATATGAAAAGCAAAATAATTGTTATTGAAGGTCTTGACGGCAGCGGAAAGGCTACCCAGACCGAAATTCTTGCTGAAAAGCTCAGAAAGCAAGGACTGAACGTAAGAAAGCTCGAATTTCCCGATTACGCAAGCCCAAGCTCCGCTCTTGTAAAAATGTATCTCGGCGGTGACTTCGGCGACAAGCCCGAGGACGTAAACGCCTACACCGCTTCGGCGTTCTACGCTGTTGACAGGGCGGCAAGCTATTTGCAGCACTGGAAAAAGGATTACGAGCAGGGGTGCTGCATTTTAAGCGACAGATACGCAACTTCAAATATAATCTATCAGATGTCAAAGCTTGACGACAGCGAGCGTGACTCCTTTATTGAGTGGCAGGGCGATTTTGAATACGAAAAGCTCGGAATCCCCAAGCCTGACGTTGTAATTTACCTTGACGTTGAGCCGCAGGTTTCACAAAAGCTTATGGAAAAACGCTACGGCGGCGATGTTTCAAAAAAGGATATTCACGAAAAGAATTTAAAATACCTGCTTGAATGCAGAAGAAGTGCGCTTTATGCGGCTGAAAAATGCTCGTGGCACATAATCAATTGTTGCGAAAACGGTGAAATTAAAAGCATTGAAAAAATTTCGGAAGAAATCGACAAGGCGGTATCAGATATTTTATGCTGAACTTTAAGCTGATTGAAAAATCACAGATTGAAGAATATAAAAAATACTACGATTACTCAACAGCCTTTGGCTGTGACCTTAATCTGCTCAACGCCTACCTCTGGCGTGACGAGTATAATATAAATTTTGCGGTGTATGACGATACGCTGATTAAGGCGTATTTTAAGGACGACGGCAGTATCTGGGGTTACTGTATGCCGACGGGAAAGAACATAAAGGGTGCGCTTGAAGAAATTTTTGCAGATGCATTTGAAAGAGGCGAAAAACCGTTTATCGTAATGCTTACGAACGGTCAGAGAGCAATGCTCGAGTCAATCTTTCCGGCAAAATTTACCTTTGAGCGCTCTCCCGAAAATCAGGACTATATCTACCTTACCGAGGAGCTTGTAACGCTTCAGGGCAAACGGTTTCACGCAAAGCGCAATCATATTTCAAGGTTTTACAAAACTTACGATAACACACGCTTTGAAACTATTGATGATGAAAACAAGTACGACGCTTTAAAGGTTGTGCTCGGCTGGTACGCTGAAAACGGAATTCCGTCCGAGGAAAACGAAGAGGTAAAGGCAATTTGCGAGAGCCTTGAAAATCTTGAGGAATTCAATATGCAGGGCGCAGTGCTTTATGTTGACGAAAAGCCTGTTGCGATGACTCTTGGCAGTGAGATTTCACCGAGCGTTTACGACATAAATTTTGAAAAGGCTCTGCGTGAATACGACGGAGTTTACTCGGTAATCAATAACGAGTTTGCAAAAACTCTTACAAAATACAAGTATATAAACAGGGAAGAGGATATGGGACTTGACGGTCTTAGAAAATCAAAGCTTTCCTACAATCCGGTTATTATCCTTGACCGCTACAACGCAAGACTGAAAGATGAAACTTAAATTTGAAAAGAATAATTATGAGTACATTCCGCTTTTAAAAAAGCTCTGGCTTGACTGCTTTGAAGAAAAAAGTCAGGCAGTTGATTTGTTCTTTGAGCGCTGTATGCACTTTACGTCAATATATACCGCAAGAGTTGAGAATAAACCTGTTGCAATGCTGTTTCTTATCAGCTCAACGCTTAACGGCAAAAAAGCTCACTATCTTTGCTCTGCCGCAACGCAGATTGATTACAGAAACCTCGGAATAATGAGCAGACTGATAGAATTTGCTCTTGAGGATTCTCACAAAAACGGTGACGCTTTTTCGTTGCTTTTTCCTGCAAGCGAAAAGCTTTACTCCTATTACGAGCACCTTGGCTACAAGTCGCTTTGCACAGCAAGCAGAAAAGTTTTTACAAGAGAAGAGCTGAAGCAGTTTGCCGAAAATAAACAAAGCAATTTGCCGCTTGAAAATTCATATAATTATGAGGAACTGCAAAGGCTGTGCTTGAAAGATGATTTTCTTTTACAGAATAATAAGTTCATCTCCTTTGCATCAGATTATTATTCACTTTACGATTGTAAAACCGTAAAATCAGATAATGTTTTTGCTCTTTTTGAGGAGGAAAACGGCACGGCAGAAGTGTTTTATTCACTCTATACCGATTTTTCAGTGCTTGCAGAAAGAATCCTTGAAAACACTACTGCAAAGCAATTTGTTTTTACGGGAAAGTCCGATAGTGAAATCTATAAAAATTCCGAAAACGAAAAATACGGGATGATAAAATCCCTTGACAATAACGATAAAATTCCCGAAAACACCTTTATCGGGATAACTCTTAATTGAAATATAGAAAGGAAATGCGATATGTTCTATGTTTTTCTTGCAGACGGATTTGAAGAAACCGAGGCACTTGCTACGCTTGATGTAATGCGCCGTGCAAAGCTCGACGTTCTCACCGTAGGCGTAACAGGCGATATGGTTACAAGCTCACACAAGGTAACTGTGAAAGCCGACATTACGCCCGATGAAATCAGTTTAGAAGATGCAGAGGGCGTTGTGCTCCCCGGAGGAATGCCCGGTACGCTTAATCTTGAAAAAGCCGAATGCGTAATCAACGCCGTAAAATACTGCTACGATAACGATAAATTTGTTGCGGCTATCTGTGCCGCACCGTCAATTCTCGGTCATCTGGGAATGCTCAGGGGCAGAAAGGCTACCTGTTTCCCCGGATTTGAAACGGAGCTTGAGGGTGCAAATTACACCGCCGCTCACACCGAAACTGACGGCAAGGTTATCACAGCAAAGGGTGCAGGCTGTGCTGTAGAATTCGGTCACGCTATCGTTAGCGCCGCTTTGTCAAAGGAAACTGCCGACAGCGTAATTGAGGCTATGCAATGCCTTTGAGCAAAAATATAAGACAGCGCAAAAATGAACTTCGTGCTGTCTACAAGCGGCTTCGTGCAAACTGCCCAAAAGATGTAAAGCAAGAGCTTGACAGAAAATTAACAAAGCAGTTTTTGTCGCTTGAAGAATACAAAGACTGCAAAACGCTATTTGCGTTTGTTTCAACCCCGATTGAGGTTGACACCTCAAAAATAATTGAAACAGCTCTCAAGGACGGCAAACGCCTTGCCGTACCTAAATGTATAGATAAGACGGGGTTAATGGATTTTTACTATATAAGTTCCACCGACTGTCTTAAAAAGGGAGCGTTTTCGATTATGGAGCCTGATGAAACGCTTTGCGAAAAGGTTACTGACTTTACAGACGGCTTGTGCCTTGTACCCGGTCTTTGTTTTGATTATCAGGGCTACAGGCTCGGCTTCGGCAAAGGCTACTACGACAGATTTCTTGAAAAATTCGGCGGAATCAGCGTTGGAATCTGCTATTCACGCTGCATAGAAAAAGAGCTTCCGAAAGGAATTTTTGACAAAAACGCAGATATTCTCGTTACCGATAAATTTATTAATTACACACGCAACGTGTCCAAAAAGGAATGATACATATGAGCCTTGACAATAATAATTTTACACAGGATAATCTTGAACAGCAAAGGCGCCGCAAGGCTGAGAATTTTCACCTGAATATCCGTGACAACTACGATGATGAGGGTGAAAACGGCTACAGCGAGTCCGATGAGCTTAATTCATACAGCGGTCAGGACGTAAAGGACAAAATTGCCCGTCAATCCAGAAATGCGCTCAAGAAAAAAAAGAAAGCCGAGAAGAAAGAGCTAAAAGCCAAGAATAAATATAACCGCCGTTATTTCAGATGGTTCTGGGTTGTTTCGGTTGTAATTGTCGGAGCAATGTTTTCGGTGTTCCTGATAACGGGAATGAACGATTTGCTTGCAGTCAACCGTACCGATTCATCAAAGGTTAAGATTGAAATTCCCGAAAACCCGACGCTTGACGACGTTGCAGACACCCTTGCAAAGAACGGAATAATCGGCGAGCCGTCATATTTCAAGATGTTTGCCACAATAACAAAATCAGCCGACGATTTTACTCAGGGAACATATGAAATAAGCAAAAATATGGACTATGAGGCTATTATAAATTATCTGCTGAGTACAAACAACAGAACTGATACCGTAAAGGTAATGATTGCCGAGGGTCAGAACGTACTTGAAATTGCAAACACTCTCAAAGAAAACGGTGTTTTAAGCAATACGGACAAGTTCCTTGAGCTTTGCGCTTCGGATAATTTTGATGAGGATTTCAGCTTCCTTAAAGATATCAAAAACGCCAAGGACCGTTACTATAAGCTTGAGGGCTATCTCTATCCCGATACCTACGAGTTCTATAAAAACGAGGACGCTGAAAGCACAATTTATAAGTTCCTCAACAACTACGAGGCTAAGCTTAGCGAAAAACAGGACGTAAGCGGCTACGACAAGCTTATGACCGTCAATAAGCTTCTTGAAGAGAGTGACAGCGATTATTCACTTGATGAGATTATGACAATAGCCTCAATTATTCAGGCTGAGGCGGCAAATGTTGATGATATGTACAACGTATCATCAATTCTTCACAACCGTCTTTCTGCCGACGCTGATATGGGCGTTTCAAATCTCGGACTTGATTCAACGAAGTTCTATCCCTACAGAAGCGCTCTTGATGTTCCTGAAAGCGAGGGCAAAAATTACACCAGCAAGTACGATACCTACAACAAATCAGGACTTCCCGCAGGACCTATCTGCAACCCCGGAATGGACGCAATTCTTGCGGCTATCAATCCGAACGATACAAGCTACTATTACTTCTGCCACGATAAGGACGGAAATGCATACTACGCTTCCACAATCTATGAGCACGAAGCAAATCTGGAGTATATACAATGATAAAGAAACCTGAAATTTTGTCGCCGGCAGGCGATATGGAGTGCCTTGATTCAGCGCTGAAATTCGGTGCAGACGCAGTTTTCCTCGCAGGAAAAATGTTCGGAATGAGGTCTGCTCCGCAGAATTTTGACAACACACAGCTAAAGCTTGCGTGCGAAAAGGCTCACGCACTCGGCAAAAAGATTCACGTCACCTGCAATGTTTTGCCGCGAAATAAAGAGCTTGAATTTCTGCCCGACTTTTTAAGCTACGCTCAGGAATGCGGAGTTGACGCTCTGATAATTGCCGACCTCGGTGTTTTTGAGGCGGCAAAGCATTACGCTCCCAAGGTAGCACGCCACATTTCAACGCAGGCAGGCGTTACAAACTACGCAACGGCAAATACGCTCTACAATATGGGTGCGTCAAGGGTAGTGCTTGCAAGGGAAATTCCGCTTGATGAAATCGCAGAAATGCGTGCAAAAATCCCTTCCGAGCTTGAAATTGAGTGCTTTGTTCACGGTGCAATGTGCGTTTCGTTTTCGGGCAGATGCCTTATTTCAAGCTATATGACAGGCAGGGACGCAAACCACGGCGACTGTGCCCAGCCCTGCCGCTGGAAATATCACCTCTTTGAAGAAAACAGAGAGGGACAGTATTTCCCTGTTGAAGAAACCTCCGACGGCACATATCTTTACAATTCAAGGGATTTGTGTATGATAGAGCATATTCCCGAGCTTGTAAAGGCAGGCGTTTCGAGTTTCAAGATTGAGGGCAGAGCAAAATCTGCTTACTACACAGCCGTAACGACAAACGCTTACCGTCACGCAGTAGACGATTATTTTGAGAATATGAGCGATGATTATAAGCTGAAGCCCTGGATTAAGGAAGAGCTTGAAAAAATCAGCCACAGGGAATATAACACAGGCTTTTACTTCAACCACGAGCCGGGACAGGTTACAGGGAACGGGGGATATATCCGTCACTACGACGCCGTTGCTGTTTGTGAAAAGTCGATTGACGATACAACTTCGCTTATTTCACAGCGCAATAAGTTCCTTGTAGGGGATACTCTCGATGTGTTGCCGCCGAGCGGAATTCCGTTTGATATTAAATGTATTTCGCTTAAAAACGAGGACGGTGAATTTGTCGAAAGCGCACCTCACCCGACTCAAAGGCTCTTTATGCAGTCCGACAAAGCCGTTCCCTCAGGCGCTGTAATCAGAAAACGCAGAGATTAATAATTTTGAAAAAACTGTTGACAACTGAATAAAACGGTCATATAATTTAGAAGATAATTAATATATTATTCGGCAATGACGGGATGAGTCGTTTTGAATCCTTACAGAGAGAAGCTGTTCGGTGCAAAGCTTCAGGTGAAAATTCGATAAGCTGCCCCTGAGCTCCGTGTGATTAAGCACGGCGTATGCCTGCGTTAAAGGCTTGTAATCCGATGATTACTCAAAGCGGACGTGTTTTGCGTCAATTTGGGTGGTACCGCAGGAATTTCCTGTCCCATATTCTTATATGGGGCAGTTTTTATTTTATACAAAATATTATGTAAATTGTTGTGAGCGACAACCTTGCCGCTCAGAATTAAAAGGAGAGTATATTATGCAATGGACAGGACTTAACGAATTAAGAGAAAAATTCCTTTCGTTCTTCGAATCAAAGGGTTGTTTAAGACTTCCCAGCTTTTCTCTTGTTCCGAAAGACGACAACAGCCTTCTGCTCATCAACAGCGGTATGGCTCCGATGAAAAAGTATTTTACAGGCGAAATCACACCTCCACGCAAGCGTGTGACAACCTGCCAGAAATGTATCCGCACACCCGATATTGAGCGTGTCGGAATCACAGCTCGTCACGGCACATTCTTTGAAATGCTCGGTAACTTCTCGTTCGGCGATTACTTCAAGCGCGAAGCAACAGCATGGGCGTGGGAATTTTTCACAGAGGTTCTCGAAATGCCCGTTGACAAGCTCTACGTTTCAATCTATCAGGACGACGACGAGGCTTATAAAATCTGGACCGAGGAAGTCGGCGTTGACCCGTCGCATATGGTACGCCTCGGAAAAGAGGATAACTTCTGGGAGCACGGTTCAGGTCCCTGCGGTCCCTGCTCCGAAATCTACTTCGACAGAGGCGAGGACAAGGGCTGCGGCAGTCCCGACTGCGGCGTAGGCTGCGAGTGCGACAGATTTGTTGAGGTGTGGAACCTTGTTTTCACGCAGTTTGAAAACGACGGCAACGGCAACTACACTCCGCTTGACCACCCCAACATCGACACAGGTATGGGACTTGAACGTCTTGCCTGCGTAATGCAGGGGGTTGACAACCTTTTCCTTGTCGACACAATTCAGAATATTATGAAGCACATTTCTCAGATTACCGGCGTTGAGTACGGCAAGGACGAAAAGAGCGACATTTCACTGCGTGTAATTACAGACCATATCCGCAGTACAACCTTTATGATAGGCGACGGAGTTATGCCCTCAAACGAAGGCAAGGGCTATGTGCTCCGCAGACTTTTAAGACGTGCCGCTCGTCACGGCAGACTTCTCGGCTATAACGAGCCTTTCCTCTACAAGGTTTGTGATACCGTAATCAAAGAAAACCTCACAGCTTATCCTGAATTAAAGGAAAAAGAGGAGTTTATCACCAAGGTTATCAAGGTTGAAGAGGAAAGCTTTGCAAAGACAATCGACCAGGGATTCAAAATGCTCCAGAACATTATGGAGGACGATGAAATCAAGACCTTAAGCGGTGAAGATGCATTCAAGCTCAACGATACCTACGGTTTCCCGATTGATTTGACAAGAGAAATCCTCTCCGAAAAAGGAATCGAGGTAGATGTTGACCGTTTCCACGAGCTTTTGAAGGAGCAGAAAAAGCGTTCCCGTGACGCTCGCAAAAACGCAGGTGCAGACGCTTGGATTTCCGATGCAACCGACCTTTCCGACGTTGCAAAAACAGAATTTGTTGGCTACGGTGAACTTTCCTGTGACTCAACAGTTCTTGCAATCGTTCGTGACGGTGAAAGAGTTGACAGCGTAAACGAGGGCGAAAGCGCAGTAATCGTGCTCGACAAAACTCCGTTCTATGCAGAAAGCGGCGGACAGGTTGGCGATACGGGCGTTCTCGAAAGCGGAAACTTCTCAGCCGACGTTGACGACACAACAAAAGACCCCTCAGGCAGTATCTTCCTTCACGCCTGCACGGTAAGAAGCGGAAGTGTTTCTGTAGGTTCAAAGGTTAGCTCGGCTGTAGACAGCGAGCGCCGTGCCGATATTACAAGAAACCACACAGCAGCTCACCTTTTGCAGTCTGCTCTCCGTGATGTTCTCGGCAACCACGTTCAGCAGGCAGGTCAGCTTGTTACCGACTCTTATTTCCGTTTTGACTTCACTCACTTTGAGGCTATGACTGCAAAGGAGCTTGTTGAGGTTGAAAACCTTGTAAATAAAAAGATTTTTGAAGCTATTGAAGTTCAGACCCGTGAAATGCCGATTGAAGAGGCTAAAAAGCTCGGTGCAATGGCTCTGTTTGGTGAAAAGTACGGCGACGTTGTACGTGTTGTAAGCGCAGACGATTTTTCAATTGAGTTCTGCGGAGGTACACACGCAAAGAATACTTCAAACCTCGGACTTTTCAAAATCCGTCAGGAAGGCTCTGTTGCTGCAGGCGTAAGAAGAATTGAAGCCCTGACAGGCAACGGCGTATTAAATTATATTAACAACACAAATGCGGCTATTATGGGCGTTTGCTCGGCACTTAAGATTTCAAATCCGAAAGCTGTTGTTGAGGGTGCTCAAAAGGCAGAAACACTTATAAAAGGTCA
The DNA here is from genome assembly GCA_051893995.1 of Ruminococcus sp. GTDB lineage: Bacteria > Bacillota > Clostridia > Oscillospirales > Acutalibacteraceae > Ruminococcoides. Next base: position 2,836 of record JBJFHX010000046.1, on the reverse strand, counting down.
GCAGAAAGAGATTAACGAGCTTAACTCAAAGCTTGCCGTTGCACAGCTTGCTGAGCTTTTTGCAGGCACAGAGGTTGAAAACGGCGTAAGAATTGTTACATCAAAGGTTGACAATGCCAACGCTGACGTACTGCGTACAATGTGTGAGCGTGCAAAGGACATCGCACCAAAGGTTGTAATTGTGCTTGCAGCCGTAAATGACGGCAAGGTAACCTTTGCTGCCGCTTGCGGAAAAGAGGCTCTTTCGCTTGGCGCAAACGCAGGCAAAATCGTAAAGGCAGTTGCACAGGCTGCAGGCGGCAACGGCGGCGGAAAGCCCGATATGGCTATGGCAGGTGCAAAAGATCCCGAAAAGGTTGAAGCTGCACTTTCTACCGTAAAAGATACAGTATATTCAATGCTCAAATAATTATGATACAAATTTTTTAAGTTGTTGCAAAAATAACATAAATTGTGAAAATTTAACAAATCGACAATCAAAATCTTGTGCAATTAATGATGTTACAATTGAATTAAAAGTATTGAAGTTTTGTTACTTTTATTGTATAATAGCTTTACTGAGATATTATGCCAATATCTCTGAGTTCACGAACAATTTAGGAGGAGATTAAAAATGTTCAAGAAAATAGCAAGCCTTGCTATCGCTGCTACAATGATGGTTGGTACAGCAGCAATCACAGCAAGTGCAGCAGAAGTTGAAGCTGATACAGTAGGCGCTGAAGATTCAGCAGTTGTTTCAGCAGACAGTTCATCAGAAGTTGGCGCTGACAGTGCTTCTGATTCAGTTAGCGCAGGCAGCGTAGTTAAGTTTGACGCTAAAAAGTCAGGCTGGAACCTTGATACAAACAAGACGTTCTACTGCCACATCTGGAAGGCTGACGGTTCAGGCTCATGGCCCGAATGGCAGACAAAGGCTGAGAAGTGTTCTTTTGACAGCAGCACAGGTATCGCTACATACGACCTTTCAAAGACAGGCAACACAATCAACTCATCTGACGGAAGAATTTACTGCGTTATCTTCTCATCTAACACAGGTATGCAGACTTATAATACAATTATGAGCGGCTCTTGCATCGGCGATACAATGTATTGCACAGGTGAGCAGATTGAAAATCCCGAAGATTCAGAGAAAAAGGCTAATGTAGCTGTTTGGGAAAATAATCCCGACTGCGGTCCTGAGAAGAAGATTACTTCAACAGGTAACATTGTTGGTACTGCTTTCCCCGAAGGTGAAAATGACGTATCACTTCTTGCTACATACCTCATGGCTTACTATAATGACCCTGCAAAGACAGATCTCACACAGAGTCTTCTTGATACTCTCAAGGTTAGCCCGACAGATGTAATTTCTGTTGTTAAGCAGAGAGTAACTGACGATGATGCAAAAGTTAATGCTATCATTGATATTCTTTCAAAGTGCACAGATCCTACAACAAATAAACCTGTTAACAAGGATGATCTTAATAAAGCACAGGCTGGTAATCCCACCAGCACTGGCGGTAGCACAGGCTCAAACGGCGGTTCAACCGGTTCAGGTTCAAACTCCGGCTCAGGCTCAAGCTCTGTTAAGTCAGGTGTTGAAACAACAATTCTCTATGTATTCGGCGGACTTATGCTTGCTGCAGCAGGTGTAGCATTCCTCGCAAGAAAGAAGAGAGAGGAATAATCTATAACTGATTGTTCTTATTATAATATTCACAAATCAGGCGTTGCAGGAAACTGCAACGCTTTTGTGATTTTATTTTTATAATGCAAAACTAAACAAAAAACTATTGATTTTCTTATCAACGTGTGCTATAATAATCAAGAATTGCAAGAAGTCATTGCGTGCAATTAAGTGAGCGGCAGGCCCTGTGCGATTGGGGTCTGTGAACCATGTCAGGCGGGGAACCGAGCAGCATTAAGCAGTATTTCTGATGCGATGCAGTAAGTCTGCCGCTTACTTATTTGTACGATTGCCGTTATTTCGGCTGACGGCTTGCATTTTTTGTTGATGCGGAGGTGATTTTTTGTATAGGGTTTTGTATCGCAAATGGCGACCGCAGACGTTTGATGATGTTTCCGGACAGGAGCATATCACCACTACTCTGAAAAATGAGGTTGTTGCAGGTCGGCTTAACCACGCCTACCTTTTCACAGGCTCGAGGGGTACGGGCAAAACTACCTGTGCAAAAATTCTTGCCAAAGCAGTAAACTGCCTTGATATTCTCAACGGAAATCCCTGCGGAGAGTGTGAAGTCTGCCGTGGAATCGACGACGGAAGTATACTTGACGTTGTTGAAATGGACGCCGCTTCCAACCGCAACATTGACGATATACGCCAGATTATCGACGAGGTGCAGTTCAAGCCTGCAAAGTGCAAATACAGGGTTTATATCATTGACGAGGTGCATATGCTTACCTCACAGGCATTTAATGCACTGCTCAAAACTCTTGAGGAACCGCCCGAGCACGTTATTTTCATACTCGCAACAACCGAGGTGCACAAGCTTCCGCAGACAATTCTCTCACGCTGTCAGAAGTTTGAATTTCACCGTATACCGCCTCGTGCAATTGCCGACAGACTTCTTTTTGTCGCACAACAGGAAGATGTAAAGCTTTCTGACTCTGCCGCAATGCTTATTGCGTCTGTAGCCGACGGAGCATTGCGTGACGGCTTGTCACTGCTCGACAGGTGTATCGCAATAAGCTCGGATATCGACGAGGAAGTTGTCAGAAATGCGGCTGGTCTTGCGAGAAAAACATATCTTTATGAGCTTGCCGCCTGCGTTATTAATAAAAACACTGCAAAATCGCTTGAAATAATTGACCGATTGTACGGTGAGTCAAAGGATAT
>JBJFHX010000045.1:0-4947 GCA_051893995.1 Ruminococcus sp. | reverse complement strand
TCTCAATTCGTCATAAGTGGTTACGACTGTTTGTTCCCCTGTTTTCGGAACTGTTATTCTCTCCAGAACATATGAACAACCGGAGCATTCTTTTACATATTCGCCCTCTTTACTTGCAGTAGCTTGATTAATGCCTGTCCAACTTTCAGCTTTTGTGCAATATTTGCGGTGCTTGCCTTCAGAGTCAAATATTTTTTCACCGCATACAGTACATTCACGCCAATGACCGTTGTCGTCATAACTATATGGACCTTGTATATGAATATGGTCCTCAGGACAACACATCTTACTGCTTGTCGAACATACCATAATAGTATCATTATCGGTCAGGTCTTCCGGTAAAGCTATACCTACTGCCTCCGCCTGTGTTCTTGCGTATTTTACGGGCAGAAACATACCCTGAACAAAATCCATCAAATTGTTGTTTTCATCATAGAAGACTACATCACATTCGACTCCGGAAATAACAATTTTGTCCTTGAGAACAAACATAAGTGACAAGCTGTAGCTTACGGTGTCGGTGAAGGTATCTAATTCATAGTAGCAGTCGCCCGAACGGCCTAAAACCAAAGAAAAAAAATCTGTAAACTTTTCGTCGGGTCCCATAGCCACCGTATCGTCATCACCCATCCAAGCCCAGCCGTACAGATTATATCGACTGACGCTTTCTTTTATAATATTAGCTTGCGGTGCAGCACCGGGGCGAGGGTAAACTACATTGCGGATAGTTATATCGTATTCAGCCGCACTTGCCGAAAGCATTGAAAGCGGCAAAGCAGAAATGCAGATAAGCAAGCTAAGGCATATGCTTATTACTTTTTTTGATATTTTAGTTTTCATAAAATCCCTCCGTATTATCATTAGGATTCGGCAATATTACTTAACTGTTCATTTTGACATCATCGCAGGCAGAATGCTTTTCTGCCTGCGATGTGAAATAGCTGATAGAATTACTTGTAAACAGCAGACTTTGCAAGCTCCTGTACAAGGGGATCGTCGATTTGTAAATTATAAAAGTCGTTTTGAGTTGTTTTGATTTCAACATAAATATCCTTGCCGTCTGCCCTCTTGTAGTAGGATACAAGGCAGGTTTCTGCGCCGTATTCATGCGACATTTTAACCACTTTGTATGTAGTGTCACCGTAGGTTACTTCTTCGCCGATTTCGGACTTACCCTCTTCATAGGTATCGAGATTTCTGACTCTTATACACTCTTCCACGGCATCGTCAAGCGAGCTTATCATTCTTGTTGTGCTCACTTCAAGTCTGCCCTCTGTTGTGCCTTTTTTACCGAAATCAATCTTAATTGTGCCAAGGGCGTCTTCATCGTGGTAGTAGGCGTTAATTTTGTACTGCAAGCCCTCGGGAATTGTTACCGTGCAGAAATCGCTGTCGAGAGTTTTCTCGCCCTCGCCGCTGTCGCCCTCCTGCAATTCTGCCGAGGCTGTTGTTTCTTCAACTGTTGTTTCCTCAGCCTTAGCTTCCGAGGTTGCAGAAGCTGAGCTTTGAGCAGAAGTTTCCTTTGTGTCTGAGCTTTCGCCCGAGCCGCCGCATGCTGCGAGCGACGCTGTCATAACGAGTGCTAATAAAATTGCTGCTAATTTTTTCATAATAAAATTCCTCCTTATAATTATGCTTTAAAAAATATGCGATTGAAGATGAATATTTATTGTCAAAGCTTTTCCAAAAGCATTTGACTGTATAAAATACCATCGTCTTCAATTTTTAATTTTTCGAACGAAGATACCTTTTCGCCAAAAATTTCGCCTTCAATTTTTGTGTCATAAAAATACTCTCCGTTTTCCTCTTTCCATGTTGTCGAATTAATAATTGCAAAGCCGTCAACAATCTCCATACCCTCTTCGAGGCACTGATTTACAAGCTCTTCGGGAACAGGGAACAATGTGTTCATTGTGCCGTCGGGGAGAAACTCAATTATCGAGCTTGCCATTTTTATGTATTCTTCGGCGTCCTCAAGCGTTTCAAGCTCCTGCGGTGTGTACATTTTAAGGCTAAAATCAGGCTGTAAAATGCCTATTTTTTTAACTTTCCATTTACCTGTAATATTCATAGATGTTCTCCTTTTTGATTATGCCCAGGGGTTACTGCTTTCGGGCTGACGGATACCGAGCAGTATACTTGAATACTCCCACAAATACCACTTTCCGTCCTTTGCTTTGCGAAGCTGTATCGGTCGTGGGTCGTCTGCTCCGCCCGAGGGAATAAACAGCTTTGCAATTCCGTCTGTTGCATAGGTGTACTGATTTTCCCTTACCTCAACCGTATAGGGTGCGGCAGGCTGATAATCGTTGCTCGGAGTTGCTCCTGCAAAATACGACCTCGGAACATAGTCTTTATCACGAAAACGGTCGGCAATAAATGATTTGTCGGAGCCGTTCATAGGTCTTGGCCCACGCAGAAAATCAATCATTCTGTAGCACAGCTCACTGTCTTTAGGATAATAGCAGAATGCAAGCACTGCCATTGCCGCCGTCTGAAACGGAGTTGACAAGGAAGCCTGCGGCAAGGCTGTGAACTGCTCGTAGCTTTCGGGCAGACTGTTAAAAACAATCTTTTCTTTCTTATTGTTTACGACATTGCCCACGCCTTGTTTTACTGCATTGCCAAGCTGATTAGCGGCTTTGCTTGCAAACATATCAAACAATCCCATAGATAATCATCCTTTCTTCAAGATAAAATGCTTTTAATTGTTTCCGCAGTTTCTGCAACACGCTTACCTCTTTCGGCAGGTGTGTCAAGTACGCCCTTAAAGCCTTTTCTGAGCATACTGTTCTTGTCAACACGAGCTTCAAATCCGCCGATACCAACAGTTGTCTGACTCTGCTGTACAATAGGCTTTACAGTAACCTCATTGCCTTTTACGGTTACGGTTACAACAAGCTCAAGGTCTGAATCTCTTTTAAACTCAATTTTCTTTCCGAAAAGACCTTTCTTAAGCTTGAACGGCATTTTGAAATCGGAAGCTCTCTGATTCATTTTTTCATAGATTTCTTCAATCTCCATTTCTCTGCTGAGTTCAATTTTTACCGGACGTTCGGATGTCATTGTGTCTTTAAAAGATGCCATAATTTTCCTCCATTAAAATGTTTATTTTGGGGTGAAATATTAGTGATGAATTTCCCTTTTCATTGTTTAGAAAGCAGTTTAATCGTTATTATCAGCATATTTCTCTGCAAGCTGAAAGAAAAGCTCGTTTACTGCTTTAAAGCACTCGCCGTTTGTTTCAATATTAAAGCTTTCATCACCGTACTTTACCAAAAAATTCGTTATTGTTTCGTCGCAGGCGAAAAAGATATTCTTTTTCCTTCCTGCTTTTATGTGACTGCAAAAGTCATATTTGCTGTCAATCTCAGCAAAACTCTTAAACTCTTTCTCGGTAATTTCCGCATCGGTAAAGTTTATTTCTTTATAATCATTATTATCATAATCGACAATAAGACATTCGGCATCAAGAAGGTAAGAGCCGTTTTCCTCCCTCGCCCAGAAGTGGTAACAATAAGTTCTGTCCATATGGTTTTGTGAAATTGACACCGAAGAAAGGGCTTCTGCTGGTCTTGAAGAAATTTTATTTTTGTCGGAACAACCGAATAATGAAAACATCAGCGACATAGCACTCATTATAATTAAACCTTTTCTGATAAAATCTTTCATAATTAAGTTAATTCATATCGTTAAAGTCAAACACATCTCCGCACTGAGGACAGAATTTCGGAATATTTGTGTTATCCGCAGGAGTCCAGCCGCATTTATCGCAACGATAAGTTCTTGCGCCCGAAGAATATGCATTAGTCTGCGGCTGTACGTTTCCGCAATTCTGGCAGAATCTGCCTGTGTTCTGAGTGCCGCAGTTTGAGCAAATCCACATTCCTGCTGTCTGAACAGGCTGCTGAGCAGGCTGTTGGTACTGCTGATTGAAATTCTGTTGCTGATACGGTTGCTGATTAAAGTTCTGTTGCTGTTGATACGGTTGCTGATTGAAATTCTGCTGCTGTACATACGGCTGTTGATTGAAATTCTGCTGTCCCTGATACTGCACGTTTTGCTGATATTGCTGATTGAACTGTCCGCTATAGGCATTTGGCATTAAAGCACGTCTTAATTCATCAGCCTGACGTTCGTAATCACGGTATAAATCCGTAAATCTGCTGTCAGGACGCTGACCGTATTTCGAAAGCTCGAATCTGATTACTGAAAACCAAGGTGAATTTACAGTAATTTCAACATTAAATTCATATTCGTACTTGTATCGCGGCGGATTGTAGCTTATCTTATTACCCTGACTGTCGGTTTGCTTAATCTCATCTTTGTCCTCTTGTATGTCGATATTACAGCCTGTCACCTGAGAAAGCTCTATAATATCGGGGTTCGATTCACGCCAGTTTGACGACGACGTTACAATAAATTTTAGGGAACTATCGTCTATGTAAACCTTCTTATCAGTGCCGATAATTCGGTTAGGATTAAAGAAAGCAAGCTGTTTTTTGTTTTCCTCACGGTAAGCAAGCTGTTGTTTTATCTCTTCAACAGTTGACGCTCTGCGATCACTGAAAAAAGGTGAGAGCTTTTTTGCACAATCCTTGCAAAGATTGCCGTCCTCAAGCTTACGGTTGCCGAGCAGTCCGATTTTTTCTCCGCACACATCGCAGAATTTTTTATCAAATAATCCCATAGTTGTCCTCCTGATAAAAACATAAGTTTTAAAATGTAATCTTCTACACTTATCATTATACCAGTTTTTGTAAATTTGACATGAACCGAAAGATCTATACCGTGCAAATTTTATGCATAAAAGCGCAAAAAAATTGAGCATCAGTATAAGATGCTCAATTAAAAATTTATATGATTATCCCTTTAATTCATGCTTATTAGAGGAGCTAAACCATAATTTAGCGGCGAGCCGCCGCAGGCAATTCGAGTGGAAAAGTC
>JBJFHX010000044.1:0-4951 GCA_051893995.1 Ruminococcus sp. | reverse complement strand
AGTAGGGGATGGCTTTTCTGCGAAAACGGTAAACCTTTCCGTAGGGGACGGCATCTTTGACGTTCCTATGTATAAATTGTGAAACAATTTATACATTATGGCGAACACAGTTCGCCATAATAAGGGATAACTATCATAAAAAATATACTAAAACACAATGAAACACCAAAATAATGCACAAAAAAACGATAAAATACCTGTACAAAACGCCGAAATTCTAAAATAATGCACAAATATTACAAAACTATATAAAAAAATAAATTTATTATGCTAAAATAAGACTGCAAAAAAGGCAAATAAAAAGCAATAAATCTACAAAAACTCTACAAAAATTCAAAAAATCTTGACAAAATGACAACTATAATTCATTTATAACACAATAATTCATTAAATATAACAAATGGAATAAAATACACACAAACCTATTGAAATAAATTCATTAAAATGTTATAATATGCTAAATAAATGTGGGGAACTATACCCTTTTTCAGCCGAAATCACCCGATTTCACTGTAGGTCAGGCAGTAAAAGCTGATAATCTAAGCGATTTCAAAAGTCTATAGCTCTCTGCTTACCAATATAAAAAGGTTATGGAGGTAATAAAAATGAAATTTAAGTCAAAATCCTTGATTTCCATTATTTTGTCAATAATGATGGTAATATCAATGATTCTCGTAGCAATACCGGCAAACGCCGCTGTAGTTGACAACGAGCCTGTCGGTGCAGGTGCCAGCAGTGGTATTATTCCTTCCGGTGAGTATTTATATTATGATTTTACTGCAGTCGGATCTGGACAAATTAACTACTGTGGTAATGGATGGGCATGGAATGATGTATATTATGATGTATCAACTGGCATAATTGAGATAAAACTTACATCAGATATGAATTTTAATAGTCCTGGAAACTCATGTCTTTTTAAAACTGCGGTTGGTTCTTGGACTGATGTTTCTCCTACGGTTCCTGCTAATGGTCAGAATATGATTAAAGTTAATTCTGATGGTAAAAGCTTTACTTGGGATACATATAGTGGTTCTTCAACAACTCAGTATGCTGTTTATTTCGGAACCGGTGGTACAGGTTCGGGTACTGTAACAGCAAAAGCAGGTTCAACAACACTTACATCAGGTGATAAAGTTGACAACAATACAAGCGTTACATTTACTGCAGCAACCGGTTCAAACAGCACTTTTGACGGTTGGTATAGTGATTCATCTTGTACAACACAGCTTGCAGATTCTTCAAGCACAACATATACAACAACTGTAACTGATACAAAAAATGTATATGCAAAGTTTACATCAACTGCATCCCCGTCAACATCCTATTATGTCACAGGTCGTTTCAGAGTAAAAGATGAATCGGGTAATAATGAAAGTAAACTCAGTTGGGATACTACAAATATGACTGATCCTTTCAAGTTCCAGCCTGTAGACGGTAAAGACGGCGTTTATTATCTCGAAACAAATTGTACTCTAAAAGAGCTTTCTGAAAAGATCTCTTGTACTTCAAGTTCAGGTGGTACTTATGATGCATATCAGTTCTTCTTTATTTATGATGGAACAAATAAGTACAACGCTGAAAATACAAGTTTACAAGATGTAACCGAGAGCAGTCCGCAGACTCTTGATACCGGTGGTGGAGACGAAGACATGCGCTTTAGTGCTGAAGATGACACCTCTACCGACAAAGTAACTCTTATGCTCGACACTAACAGTGGTTTGAAACTCTGGTATACAACCGACGGTGCCACAACAACCGAAGGTGCTTTCACTATCACAGACAAAACAGACCTCAACGGTTCATTGTCTTTCAGCGTTACAGGCAAAAAAGCAGGTACTGCTGATGCAAGAGACACAGTAAGCGTTACTGCAAAACCTGCCTCGGGATTTACTTGCTCAGGCATAGAAGTAACATATAAAGATGCAACAACAAGTACAACTGAAACAATTGAAGCAACCGGTTCAGGTAACAGCTATACATTTGTTGTTCCTTCCGAGCTCACAACAACTATTACAAAATCTATTTCTGTAAAGGGAACATTTGCTCTTGATAAAGCTGCATATATAGCTTCACAGGGCGACGGCTTGTGGATAGATGTTGCTCCTGATAAAAATGACTCAACAGCAACTCTTATCAAGTGGAACAACTATACAGGCAGCTCTCATTCCGACAGAGGTTCATATATTTTCTACGTTCCGAAGAACGTTGACCTTACAAAAGCCAATATTTACAACGGTTATGGCAGTGCTGTTATTCTTAACGGAACATCAGTTCCTGCTGAAAATATGGCAGAAGTTTCTCTTGCTAAAGACACTTCATACACAACATCAGGCGGTGTAAGCACTACCGTAAAGGTAATGCAGGGTTCAACCAATGCAATGTTCCTTCACACAACCGACAGTAACGGTGATGATTACGATCTCCCTACAAAAACTGATAGCACCTTAACTACAAAAAGCACAGTAGAATCCTCAGGCGGTTCATGTACAACTATGGTATATGATGGCACTACTTCTACTGTATCGTCAGCAATGGCACTTGATACTGTAAAGGGCAGAGGTAACTCTTCATGGGAAGCAAGCTATAAGCTCTTCGGTAAATACGCTTTCAATATGAAGCTTGGTTCAAAAACAAAGCTCTTCGGTATGGACAGTGCAAAGAGCTGGTGCTTGCTCGCTAACAACGCCGATGAATCAATGATGCGTAATGCTCTCACATATCAGCTCGCAAAAGAAATCGGACTTCAGGATACTCCCGAGTTCAGATTCGTTGACATTTACGACAACGGCGAATATATGGGCGCATACCTCGTTACCGAAAAGGTAGATGTTGGTTCAAGCAAGCTCGTTAAGGGTACAAGCTTTGACGACATCAACGAAGATGCGGCCGGCACAATTGTTGAAGATACAGTTACTAATGAAAAGTATTCATACGGTGGCGGTACTTATGAAATGAGCTATGCAAAGGTTACTTCTGACGGTAACACATCAAGTATTCCTTATGATACTGATGGTAAATATCTGCTTGAGTTTGAAATTACAGAACGTTACAAAGACGAAGCTTCTTGGTTCACATCTCCAAGAGGACAGCATGTTGTAGTAAAGAGTCCTGAATTTGCAACAAAAGAGCAGGTAACATACATTGCACAGAAATTTGCAGCTATGGAAGAAATGATATTTACTTCTGACAATACTTCAACCGCTACAAAATCTCAACTTTCAACCGTAATGGATGTTGAATCTTTTGCAAAGATGTATCTCATTCAGGAGTTCTCGTCAAACCTTGACGCAGCTTCAACAAGCTACTACATTACATTTGACTGTTCACAGACTAACCCTGTATTCGTAGCAAATCCTGTTTGGGACTATGACTGGGCATATGGACAGTACTCAAATAACAGTAAAAAACCTGTATCTGGTAACATTAGTGAGACATATCTTGCTACTGACGATCCAACGAAATGGGTTGCAAAATATAAGAGTATGGACGATAGTACTGGTGGCTCTGCTTACAGTATACAGTCATTACTTGCAAGCAAGAACTCTGAATTTAAGTCGGTAATCAGAAAAGTCTGGGAAGAAAAGGGCGGCTTCTATGAAACCATCCAGAAATACTACGGTGACAATAGCCAGATTGATACATGGTACTCGCTGATTGCAGATTCAGTTAATATGAACGAAACCCGCTGGGGATTCATTGCAAGCGATCCAATCTCTTCTTGGGGTTCAAAGAATACCGGTTCAACACACTCATCTGCTGTTGCATACCTCGAAACAACATGGACAGCAGCTCGTGCAGCATGGCTCGATACACAGTTCACAACTACTTCCGAATACACAACCTACACTCCCGATGTTCCTACAATCAAGCTTTATGCTGCTGACGGAAAAACAGAAATTTCTGCCGTAGAGCAGGGAACAGGCTTCATCATCAAGGTTACATCAACTGTTGAAAACAACGTAGTTTATCGTTTCTTCAAGAGTGACGGCTCACAGGTTGGCACAGACCAGTCAGACGGCATATTAGAAATCGCAACAGACGATTTAACAGTAGGCGAAACCTATACATATAAGGTACAGGCTGTATATAACGGAAATACAAGTGATTATTCAAATACTGTTTCTGTTACAATAGATGATAAAGCAGGCAACAAGCAGGTAACAATCTACTTCAAGAGCTCATCTGCTTCTGCTTACGTTCCTTCACTTTCAGTTGACGGTGCGTCATCAGCAGTAATGACAAGAGATGCAAAGACAGCCGAGTCAAACGGAACATACTTCGGTTCAACATACTCCGGCTCTCTTAAATTCTATTGGTTCTACACAAAAATGACATTAGATACTTCTGTAGAACATACCCTTAAATTCACAACAAAGGACAACCGTGTAAACGCTTCAACGTCATATAAGTTTGTTGCTTCTGAAGGCAACAACTACTACTTTGCAGTAGATAACCTTATGGGTGATACAACTCTTATCGACCTTACCGGTAAGGAAGAGTACATCAGAAACTATCACATTTCTGCAACTCATATGGTATACTCTGCAACAAGCGACAGCAACATCGGCTTTACATGGATAAACGGCACAGAGTATGCAATGGGTACATATCTTAGTGAATATGTAAATGCTGCAAGCTTAGCAGATTTAACTTCAACAAGCTTACTCACAATCCCGTCAGCACTCACGCCGAACGCAATGTTAGAGGCTTCTTCTGCACCCGCATTCTTCACAATCAAGTCTGCAACACTTGCCCAGAGCATCACAGCTGAAATCGAAGATGTATCAACACTTCAGTATCAGCTTCTCGACGTAAACCTCGACGGCAAAGTTGATGTAAAAGACTCAACAATGATGCAGAAAGCTCTCGCAAATATATAATACATTGTGGTCAGACAATGTTTAATCTGAAATAAATGTTTTGTTGTTTCGCAAAACATTTTCGGATA
>JBJFHX010000043.1:0-4965 GCA_051893995.1 Ruminococcus sp. | reverse complement strand
TGGACACGGCACGCCGTGTCCCTACGTCAACGTTGCGCTAAATTATGGTTTATCGTTATTAACGGACTAAAAAAGGAGATATAAATATGGAAAACAACAATAACTTTGAAAACGGTTTTTACGGCTCTGCTCCGCAGAAGCCCTTTACCGATAAAAGCAGTGACGCTCCTGCTACTCCGCAGACTTTTTCTGCAAGCGAGGACGAGAGCGTTAATAACTCCGAGCCGACTGTGGCAGAAATGCCGGGTGAACAGCCTGTGCAGAACACAAATCCTGTGCCGGAACAGGCTCAGAATATGAATTACAACGCAGAGTCTTTCGCTGCGGAAAATCCGACTGCACCTGTGCAGAATAATTCCGAGGCACATAGTGCACCGCAGGAAACATTTCAGCAGAATCCCGAATTCATACCGCAAAGACCTGATTTTGCAAATGCTCAGCACAACGACTATTCGCATCCTCAGTATTCGGGCAGGGTGAACTACCCCCAGAACGGAATGCCTGTTCAGAATAATTACGGTGCGCCAAATGCAAATTACGGCAGATATAATCCTCAGGATCAGTACAATCCTAATATGCAAAATCAGTACAATCCGAATTTTCAGAATAATCCGAATGTACCGCCGCAGTATAACACATACGCTCCTTATCCGTCTATGCCGCCTAAACCGCCGAAAAAGAAGGCAAATACTGGACTTATTGTGATTATTATTGTGCTTTGTGTTCTGCTTTTCGGCAGTATTGCAGGACTTTTCGTATATATGTCGTCAAATAATAACAATAAAAACAGCAATAACAATTTTAACAGCTTTGACTTTACAACGCCGAATTACGGCTACAATATTCCGAGTACAGAGCCGACAACTGCTCCTGCTTCCGAGCACGAGGAGTCGGACTACAGCGACAAGGTTGACGAGAATTTCAAGGGACTTACGCTTGAAAGCAAGCCAAAGGACGCTGACACAAACAAAGACTATACCGCTGAATATGCGTTCAGCAAGGTGTCGGATTCCGTAGTAGGAATCGTCGGCTATACAGATGAAATTACAACCGTTGAAAAATCTGCAACGCAGGGAAGCGGAATCATCATCACCTCCGACGGATATGTTGTTACAAATGCTCACGTTATCGGCAACAGCAAGACAGCATATCTTTTGCAGATTGTCACATCAGACGGAAAGACCTACAATGCAGGCGTTGTAGGCTACGATTCGAGAACTGATATTGCAGTGCTCAAAATGGACGACGCAAAAGACCTTAAAGCCGCAACTTTTGGCGACTCCGAGAAGATTGATCTTGGCGAGGATATTATTGCTGTCGGCAACCCGGGCGGACTTGACTATCAGAACTCAATTACAAAGGGCATTGTTTCGGCTGTTGACAGAAAGCTGTCGTCAACAAGCCTTGTAAAATATATTCAGACCGACGCCGCAATCAACCCCGGAAACTCGGGCGGTCCGATTGTAAACCTCTACGGTCAGGTTATCGGCATTGCAACCTCAAAGATTGTTTCCGAAAAGTACGAGGGAATGGGCTTTGCAATTCCGTCGGCGACTGCAAAGGATATTGTCGATACGCTTATGAAGAAGGGCTATGTCGAGGGCAGAGTAAAGATAGGAATTACGGGCAGCAATATTTCTTCAACTGCCGCTTCGGCTTACGGTATTCCCATGGGAATACTCGTTGACGAGATTTCAAAGGGCGGTCCGTGCGACGGTACAGAGCTTAAAACTGATGATATTATCACGGGTGTTGACGACGAAACGATTGAATCGTTCAGCGATATTTATGAGATACTTGAAAAGCACAAGCCCGGCGATAAAATTGTAATAAAGTATTACAGAATGTCGGATGACTCAACAGGAGAAGTTGAGGTTACGCTTGCCGAGGATAAGTGATTTTTAATTCGGAATTCGGAATTAACTGTCGGTCGAGTGCCCCGACACGCAAATCTCAGGATTTATATTTTCTCCATATAATGTAGGGAACAGTCTTGACTGTTCCGAAAGGTTTAGAAGCTAGTTGTAAATCAGCGGAACGGTCAAGACCGTTCCCTACACTGCTGATTTATATAACGTGATAAAAAGAGGTATGAACAATTATGAAAAAACTGCTTGCGATTCTGCTTTCTGCGATTTTAGCAGGCTCAGTCGTTCTTGGCGGCTGTTCTGCGCAACCCCAGTCAGCAGTTTCGGAAACTGTCGTTCAGACAACGCAGGAAACCACTGCGCTCGTCAGCGAAAATTCAAAATACGCCGACAAGGAAAACTGGGCGTACTTTGAAAATGAAGAAAGCGACAAAAAAGCCGACGTGTTCTTCCTCTGTCCCACAGTTTACGGCGGCTCACAGAGCGAGTACAATATGTCGCTCGGCGATGATGAAACCAAAGAGAATTTCCTCGGCGCGACAAATATGGAAAAGGGAATTTATGACGACGAGTGTCGGTTTTTCGCTCCGTATTACCGCCAGATAGGGCTTGCGGTTTATGCTATGAGCGAGGAAGTTCGCACTGAGTGTCTTGAAACGGCATTTGAGGACGTAAAAGAATCGTTTGAATATTATATGCAGAACTGCAACAACGGCAGACCGATAATTATTGCAGGCTTTTCGCAGGGTGCCGATATGAGCATAAGGCTTATTAAGGAGTGCTTTGCAGACGAGCAAAGGCAGAAACAGCTTGTAGCCTGCTACGCAATCGGCTGGAGATTTACAGAGGAAGAAGTCAGCGAATATCCGCAGCTAAAGGCGGCTCAGGGCGAGAGCGACACGGGAGTTGTAATTTCCTTTAACAGCGAGGCTGAGAGCGTAAGCTCCTCGCTTATGGTGCCGCAGGGCATAAAGACGCTTTCAATCAATCCGCTCAACTGGAAAACCGATTCAACCAGAGCCGACAAGAGCGAAAACCTCGGAGCCTGCTTTACCGATTACAGCGGCAATATAACAAGCGAGATTGCAAACCTCACGGGCGCATATATCGACAGCGAGCGTGGAACGCTCAGGGTGACGGACATTTCGTCCGAGGATTATCCCTCGTCGCTCGACATAATGGGCGAGGGCGTTTACCATATTTACGACTATCAGTTTTTCTACCGAAATCTTGAAAAAAACGTTCAGACACGCCTGAACGCATATCTGAACGCTGAATAATTACTATAAAGTAAGGCAAGCTCAATCGCAGAGCTTGCCTTTATTTGTTAATAATATTGCAGATTAAGCAACTTTTGTTGCGTAGTCAATTACTGTAACGGTTATTTCACTTGAAATATATTGAATTGTGTTTAGAATATTCTCGATTACCTTAACAACATCGCCGGTAAAATAAACCTCGCCGCATTGGGTGCACTTTTCACAAGGGACGTTCTTAATCACAACAATATAATTTCCCTGTTTTTCAACATACTCAGTTTTATCCGCTTTAACGTTTCCGCCGCAAAATGCACACATCATTATGACTGCTCCTTTCGTGTTTTAAAATCATTTTCCCATTCGTATAGATCGGGTTCATACGCTGTTATAATGTAAATAAATTTGCCATCACTGCTAACGACAGTATGTAAATGTTTTGATTTTATGACGCCGTGTATAAGACAACTGTGCAACGGTTTATCGTCGGGATAGTCCTCGATAATTTCGCCGCTTTTTATACATTCAAACACTTCTGAAGAATCAATATTTCTTTCTCTGATTCGTTTAAGTGCGTGAAGTGACCATTTAATTTTACCATCATCACATAGTTTTTGCAATAATTCAATAGATAATTCATCCATAGAAAATTTCCTTTAGTCCGTATTGTAAAATATATTGTTCATAAAGGTTTTCGTTTACTCCATATACCTCACAAGGGAAATTACTTTGCCGAGCAGTACGACCTCGTCAACTATAATCGGCTCAAAGCTGTCGTTTTCGGGCTGGAGTCTGAAATGACCGTTTTCCTTGTAAAACCTTTTTACGGTTGCTTCGTCGCCGACAAGCGCAACTACAATCTCACCGTTTTCGGCAACGGGTGTGCGGTGAACTATGACAATATCGTTGTCGAGAATACCTGCGTTTATCATACTTTCGCCCTGAACACGCAGTGCAAAAAGCTCTCTGCCGCGCTTAAGGCTTTCGGGAACGGGCACGTAGCACTCAATGTCCTCTACGGCAAGAATCGGATAGCCTGCGGCAACTCGTCCGAGCACAGGCACGCCTGCCGACTTTTCTTCGCCGCTGATTTTTATGCATCTGTTAACGCCGTGTTCTCGGGAGATTAAACCCTTTTCTTCAAGTGCCGTAAGGTGATGATGAACTGTTGAAGTTGAACTAAGCCCTGTTTTACTGCATATTTCACGCACAGAGGGCACTCTGCCCTCAACAGAGCATTCTTTTAGGTAATCCAGAATCTTCTGCTGGCTTTTGCTTAAGGGTTTCATAAAATCACGCACCTTTCCAATTAAAGTATAACATATGCAAACAGAAAAATCAAACATTTGTTTTACTTTTTTGAAGATTTTTTAAAATATGACACAAAATAGTCTTTTGTTCATAAAAACGACAAAAATTCTTGCGAAAAACATATAGTTTTCAAAGCAATTTCAATTTGATTTCACACAGTTTTCAAATTAATGTTGTTTAATATAAACGTACTCAAAAGACGGAACCGCAACCGTCAGAGTATAATTGTTCTACCCTCCTCAATACGAACCGACGTAGAGGTTCGTACTTGTACCCCTCATTTTTTAAAGAACAGAAAACGCCAAACCTTCCGTAAGGGTTTGGCGTTTTCATTTTACGGCGAAGCCGCCGCAGGCAATCCGGGTGGAAAAGTCGGTTGTTAAGGTAAAAACGGTTGCCCGAATTATAAATTGATATACAGGTGACGTTTAGGGACGTCAGGGATGCCGTCCCCTACGGATATACAGGAAATGTATGTAATATAGCCGTAGGGACACGGCGTGCCGTGTCCGTGTTGACTATCAAACGCA
>JBJFHX010000042.1:0-5008 GCA_051893995.1 Ruminococcus sp. | reverse complement strand
ACAGCTCATCTGCTTATCGCCCTCAAAGTGCAGAACGGTATCTACAATATGTTCAAGCACCTTAGGTCCTGCAATTGAGCCTTCCTTGTTCACGTGACCGACAATGAACATAGGAATATCACAGCCTTTGGCTGTTCTCATAAGCATATTTGTACATTCTCTTACCTGCGTAACACTTCCTGTTGATGAACTGAGCTCAGACAAATTCATAGTCTGAATTGAGTCAATCATAACAAGGTCGGGTTTTATTGTTTTTATCTGCTCACAGACAATTTCAACGTCGGTTTCTGTCATTACAAAAAGATTCGGTGAATTTACTCCCAAACGAATTGCACGAAGCTTTAACTGACGCTTTGATTCCTCACCCGAAACGTAGAGTATTTTAAGAGTATCGCCCATATACTGGCAAATCTGCATTAAAACAGTAGATTTGCCGATTCCGGGATCACCTCCGAGAAGTATCAGACTTCCCTTTACAATTCCTCCGCCGAGCACTCGGTTGAGCTCTTTACTTCCCGTATCGTAGCGGTGTTCGTCCTCGGTTGAAATCTCATTTATTGAATACGGCTTTGTATATGATGAATATGTACGTGTTTTTGAAACAGAAACACTTTTTGAGGTATCCTTAATTTCTTCGTTCATTGTGTTCCATTCACCGCAGGACGGGCATTTTCCGTACCATTTCGGTGATTCGTAGCCGCACTCTGAACAAATATAAACGCTTTTAATTTTTGAAGCCATTTTTACACTTCCTGTCAGTCTGTATTGTAGTAACTTAAAAATCCTGCGGTTATGGAAAAAGCCATTTGCCTCTGATACTCTGAGTTGAGCAAGTTGTTGCATTCCTCTTCGTTTGAAATAAAGCCGCACTCGACAATAACGGCAGGATTGCTGGTATTTTTTAAAAGATAAATTCCACTGTCAGCTTGTTTACATTCACGCTCATTATCAGGCTGTAAAAGTCCCTTAACGGAAAATTTAATGCTGTCAGCAAGCTGTTTGCTTTTTGGGTTGTTTGGTGAACAGAAAATCTGCGTACCGTGATACTTGCTTTCAGAAAACTTATTCTGATGAATACTGATAATTATATTTTCTTCTGAAGAATTAAATATTTCAAGCCTTTTCTTCATATCGGAAACCTTGCGCTTGCGTATTGTATCTTCTCCGCTGTCAAGGGCAATGTCGGTTCTTCTTGTTTGTGTAACGTCAAACCCGAGCAGATAAAACAACGCTGACGTATCATTGGCAATTGAAAGATTGATATCCTTTTCAAGCACTCCGCTGTCGCTTACTGCGCCGCCGTCCTCGCCGCCGTGACCTGCGTCAATTACAATTGTTGGCAAAGATTTTACACTTTCAGAAGAAACCGAAACCTTTATATTAAAAGCCGCAGAAATCATTAATATAACAAATGTAGTCAGCAAAACAAAGCAGATACCGGGAAAAATAAACTTTTTTAATTTCATAACAACACCCCTATTAAATAAATATACGGGATGTCTAAGAATTTATTACCCTAATTATACACCATATTTTCGCCTTGGTAAAGTAAAACAATTAACATAAAAATAAACTTGGAATAGTATATTACAAAAAGTTGAAATCGGTGAAGAATGATGAAAGATAAATTAACGCTTGATAATCTGCCCTTAGAGCAAAGCGCCGTTATTTCTTCAATAGAATGTAAGGATTGCCTTATAAACAGAATTTACGATATGGGTATACTTAATGATACCGTTATTAAGCCTCTTTACAGAAGTCCTTTTGGTGATCCAACCGCTTATCTTGTAAAAAATGCTGTTATAGCTTTGAGAAATAAAGACAGTAAATATATCACAGTAACTCCTATAAAATAGACAGGAGGTTTTTATTTGTTTGCACGAAATTCATCTGTAACTGAAAAGAGCAACAAATCCGGCATTAATGCAGATTATAAAGTTGCGTTGGCAGGAAATCCGAATGTCGGTAAAAGCACGATTTTCAATGCTCTTACTGGACTTAATCAGCATACAGGAAATTGGACAGGTAAGACTGTTGAATGTTCCTCGGGAACGGCAAAAATCAAGGACAAAGAATTTTTGCTTACAGATTTGCCGGGAACATATTCTATGATTGATTTTTCCGAGGAGGAAATAGTTACAAAAGAATTTCTTGCAAATGAAAAATCCGATTGTGTGGTAATAGTTACCGACGCAACCGTTATTGAAAGAAATCTGTCTTTTGCTTTGCAGGTGCTTTCGCTTCAGAAAAACGCCGTTCTCTGTCTTAATCTTTGTGATGAGGCAGAGAAAAACGGAATAATAATTGACATTGATGAGCTGTCGCTGAATCTTGGAGTACCTGTTATCTGTACCTGTGCAACAAGAAAAGGCGGCATAAAAGAGCTTAAAAACACAATTTATGATATTTGTACAGGTAAAAAGAAATGTTTCAGAGTTGAGAGAAATTTTATGGATATTGATGTTCTCAATGCGGAAAAGCATAAGCAAAATTCAGAAATGCTTGCTGAAAAATCAAAGCAAATCTGTAAGCAGACCGTATTCTACAGCAGTAAAACGATGAATGAAAGAAGTAGAAAGGCTGATAAAATCCTGACCTCAAAAGCAGTTGGAATACCGCTTATGCTACTGCTTTTCGGCGTTCTGTTCTGGATAACAGCTGTAGGCGCAAACTACCCGAGCGAATGGCTGAGTCAGCTTTTTGACCTGTTAAAAGGCGAATTGTACAATTTATTCAGCTTGCTTTCAGTGCCTGATTTTTTTATGGGTATACTTATAGACGGTGTGTATACTACTCTGACATGGGTTGTTTCTGTAATGCTTCCGCCTATGGCTATCTTCTTCCCTCTTTTTTCTATTATTGAGGACTCGGGCTATCTTCCGAGAATTGCTTTTAACCTTGATAAATTCTTTGCAAAATGCGGTGCACACGGCAAGCAAAGCCTGACTATGGCTATGGGAATCGGGTGTAATGCCTGCGGTGTTACGGGTTGCAGAATTATTGAATCTCAGCAGGAGCGACTTATTGCTATTCTGACAAACAACTTTATGCCGTGCAACGGAAGATTTCCGACTCTGATTGCAATAATTATGATGTTTTTTGCAGGAAGTACCTTTGGCTTTGCTTCATCAATTGAGGTAGCGGCAATTCTGCTTGGAATAATCGTACTTTGCGTACTCTTTACGCTTCTTATTTCAAAGCTTCTTTCTCTGACTGTAGCTAAGGGTGAACCCTCAGGATTTGCATTGGAGCTTCCTCCCTACCGTAAACCGCAGATTTTAAAGACTATTGTACGTTATATGCTTGACAGGACACTTTTTGTACTTGGCAGAGCGGTAGTTGTAGCCGCTCCGGCAGGAGCAATTATATGGCTTACGGCAAATATCTATATCGGTGATGCATCCATACTTTCATACTGCACCGATTTTCTCAATCCCTTCGGACAGCTAATCGGTCTTGACGGTGTGATTGTTATGGCTTTCATACTCGGATTTCCTGCAAACGAAACCGTTATTCCGATAATAATTATGTCATATATGGCAAGCGGCACGTTGGTTGACTACACAAGCTACGAACAGCTCCTTGAATTGTTCTCGGCAAACGGCTGGACTGTAATAACGGCTGTCTGCACAATGATTATGTGCGTAATGCATTTTCCTTGTTCAACAACTTGCCTGACAATAAAAAAAGAAACAGGAAGTATGAAATGGACTCTCGTTTCAGCTTTGCTCCCTACTGCAATAGGAATAATACTATGTTTAATTACGGCAAATATTATGCGCATCTTCATATAAAAAATGGCAGGCTTAACACCTGCCGTTTTATCATTATTCTTCAGCCTGTGCAACCTTCATCATAATTGCACATTCCATTCGCTTTTTAAATAGCTCACAGCCGTATTTATAGATTCCGCTGATTGAACCTGTTGCGTGATATGCATTAGCCGCACAGCCGCCGCTGCAATAGAGCTTAGCCCAGCAATTTCTGCAATCCTCTCTTGCATATGCGTTGCATAGCTTAAATTCGTTCTGAATTTCTGTATTTGTAACACCGTCGTAGATATTTCCAAGGCTGTACTTAGGGTCGCCTACAAACTGGTGACACGGATAAAGCTCACCCCAAGGTGTAACAGCCATATATTCCGTACCCGAGCCGCAGCCTGAAATTCGTTTATAAATACAGGGACCGCCTGTTAAATCAATCATATAGTGATAGAAAGTAATAGGTTTGCCCTCTTTTTCACGTCTTAACATTTCCTTTGCGAGAATTTCATACTGCTCAAACAGAACAGGCAAATCATCATATGTAAGCGCATAAGGGTCGTCGGGGGCACAGACAACAGGTTCCATAGAAAGCTCGGTAAAACCGAGGTCAGCCATATGGAAAATATCGTTTGTGAAGTCGGTGTTATTGTGCGTGAATGTGCCACGGACGTAGTATCCTTTATTGCCTCTCTTTTTGACAAAATCCTGAAATTTGGGAACAATTATATCATAGCTACCCTTGCCGTTAACGGTTTTGCGCAGATTATCGTGAATTTCTTTTCTGCCGTCAAGGCTTAAAACTACATTGTGACATTCCTTATTTGCAAATTCTATTACGTCATCGTCAACTAACATTCCGTTTGTTGTAAGCGTAAAGCGGAAATTTTTATTTTTTTCCTTCTCAATACTCCTTGCATATGCAACAATCTGCTTAACAACCTCAAAGTTCATCAAAGGCTCTCCGCCGAAGAAGTCAACCTCAAGGTTTACCCTGCTTCCTGAATTTTCAACAAGAAAATCTATTGCTCTCTTGCCTGTTTCAAAGCTCATAAGCGCCCTGTCGCCGTGGTATTTGCCCTGACTGGCAAAACAGTATTCGCAGTTGAGGTTGCAGGTATGCGCTATGTGCAGACAAAGAGCCTTTATAACAGTATTTCTTGCCTTGAAATCAAAGGCGAGATTTTCGTATTTATCCTCGGTAAAGAGCCTTCCCTGCTCTTTGAGTTCTTTAACGTCATCAATGC
>JBJFHX010000041.1:0-20020 GCA_051893995.1 Ruminococcus sp. | reverse complement strand
GGTACCACCCAATTTCAGCTATATGTCACCATACAGCCCTTAAGGACTTCTAACAAAGTCCCGACCGATAACGCAGTCCTGCGTTCCGCACTACAGTGTAAAACTTTCGCACGAAAAACTCGGGGATGAGCTATTCATATAAATCTTCGCATCGGCTCACACCAACCGCCGATTCTCTTTGCCGAAATAATTTATATCTTGTTCCCGTCATTGTTTTTAAGGGGATAATTCTGTTATTACTATTATATAGAGAGGTTTTGAAAATGTCAAGCATTTTATTTCAAGAAAATGTCAATGTTTCCTCTATATCTGTAGGGGACGGCTTCCCAGACGTCCCGTTCATAAATTGCAACGCAATTTATGAAATATGGTGAACATAAACGTGCGTTAAAATATCAACTTTTGTCAAGCTCAATCTTGCCGTGCTTGTCCTCATACTTTTCAATGCAGTCACGAATTAAAATCAAAATCTGGCTGTTTGCCGAACGTCCTTCGTAATCGGCGACAACGTGCAGTTTGTTGAGCATTTCGCTGTCAATTCTTATAGATAAACTCTTCGTAGCCATAAAAAATACCTCAATTATGTTTATTGTGACTTCATTTTATATTCATTATGTGCTATAATGTTATAAATAGACACATATTATGTCTAAAATATATCTATAAAGGAGTTAAAATTATGAGAGTTGCAATTGTTGGCTCACGGAATTTAACCGTTTCTATGAAAACGCTTGAAAAGGTATTGCCCTAGTACACAGATGAAATCCTTTCTGGAGGTGCTAAGGGGATTGATTCCTGCGCAAAGCAGTATGCAAAAATGAAAAATATGAAATACGTTGAGTACCTGCCCGAATATGAAAAATACGGAAAGTCTGCACCGCTTGTACGAAATATACAATTAATCGTAGACTCCCCGATGGTGTATGCGTTCTGGGACGGTAAATCAAGGGGCACAAAGTACGTAATAACTAACTGCAAAAATATGGGAATCCCCTGCAAGGTTTTTCTGTATATTGACGATGATTATTCCGAGGTCACACCGTTTGAGTGAGAAGTAAGACGTAACTGATTATAAATGTAATATAAAACAACGTAGGGAACAACCCCTGTGTTGTTCATGCATAAGTCAGATGAATTTCTTTCAGGAACGACACAGGGGTTTCCTGCTTTACTTATTACATTCACGGCAACAGCATTTACTTTTTTAATTGAATTATATGATGAAAACCACTAAAGTGTAGGGAACGGTCAAGACCGTTCCCTACACTTTCAAGGGTGAAGTTTTAGCATAAACAAGGTGTTACGAAAACTGCAAGCTTCAAAATTATGTATTTTGCTTGAAAAATATATTTTGATTTAACACTTTAAATTAATAAATGCTTTTGCCCTGTTATTACATTATTATGCGGTTGATATTTATCAGAATTTGATGTATAATAAAATTTAAAGCAAAATAAGTGTTTGGTGGTGTTTTTCTTGAATGTAAATGTCGGCGACAGAGTAGAGATGAAAAAACAGCATCCCTGCGGCGGCAAAATCTTCACAATTCTGCGCATAGGAATGGATTTTAAAATCAGGTGCGAAAAGTGCGGCAGAGAGGTTATGGTGCCCCGAAACAAAATTGAGAAAAACATCAAGCGCATTATTAATTAGCAATTTACAATGTACAATTAACAATTTGGTCGAGTGGATAGGTTGAATAATTTAAAAGTATAGTGTCCGAATTAATTTATATGCGGCGTTGCCGCAGAGAAGATATTATAATATTGTAGCGGCGAACTGTGTTCGCCATAATGTATAAATTGTTTCACAATTTATACATAGGGACGTCAGGGAAATTCCCCTGTTAGGGGAAATGTCGCAAAGCGACAAAAGGGTTGCCGTTTTCGCAGAAAAGCCGTCCCCTACGGATATACAGGAAAAGTTTGTAATTAATTTCGTAGGGGACGGGTTCCTACACGTCCCTAAACGTTATCAATATATCAACACAAATTCAGCAAACAAACTTATCCAAACAACACGCACTATTACAAATTCAGAGATAAAAATAATGTAGGGTAGATTTATGTTTGACAAGATAGAAATTTTTGACAAAAGATATTCCGAGCTTTCGCAAAGGTTATACGAACCGTCGATTGCCGCAAACCCCGACGAGTTTCAGAAGGTGATGAAGGAGCTTAAGTCGATTGAAGAAATCGTGCTTACTTACCGTGACTACAAAAGCGCGGTAGAAAGCGAAAAGGAAAGCCTTGAAATTCTCGGCGAAACCTCTGATGCTGAGCTTAAAGAGCTTGCGCAGGCGGAACTTGACGAGGCAAAATCTTCCATTGAAACGCTTTCAGAAAAGCTGAAAATTCTTCTTCTCCCAAAAGACCCCAACGACGAGCGAAACGTAATCGTCGAAATCCGAGGCGGCGCAGGCGGCGAAGAGTCAGCTCTGTTCAGCGCAGTGCTTTTCAGAATGTACTCAATGTATTCGGAAAAGCACGGCTACAGGGTTGAGGTCATCAACGCTAACGAAACCGAGCTGGGCGGCTACAAGGAAATTTCGTTTATGATTGAGGGCGATGGCGCATATTCACGATTTAAGTACGAAAGCGGCGTTCACCGTGTTCAGCGTGTGCCCGAAACCGAGAGTCAGGGCAGGGTGCATACCTCGACAACTACGGTTGCCGTTTTGCCCGAGGCTGAGGACGTTGAGCTTGAAATTGACCCGTCGGATTTGAAAATCGACACGTTCCGTTCAAGCGGCGCAGGCGGTCAGCATATCAATAAAACAAGCTCCGCAATCAGAATTACTCATATCCCGACGGGAACGGTTGTTGAGTGTCAGGACGAGCGAAGCCAGTACAAGAACAAGGATAAGGCTCTCAAGGTTTTAAAAAGCCGACTGCTCAAGGAAAAACAGGACAAGCAGGCAAGCGAGATTGCCGCCGACAGAAAATCACAGGTCGGAACAGGCGACAGAAGCGAGCGAATCCGCACTTACAATTATCCGCAGGGCAGACTGACCGACCACAGAATCGGACTTACGCTTTATAAGCTTGAGGATATTTTAAACGGCAACCTCGACGAAGTGATTGACGCACTAATTGCGGCTGACCGTGCCGAAAAGCTTAAGGAAAGTATGGAATCATAAAAAAGGTGAAAAATTTGAAAACAATTTTACTTGACAACACCGATGAAAATATAGCAAAAGCCGCCGAAATTCTCAGAAACGGCGGACTTGTGGGACTGCCCACCGAAACCGTCTACGGTCTTTCGGCGAATGCGCTTGACGGAAAAGCCGTTGCAAAAATCTTTGCGGCAAAGGGCAGACCTGCTGACAATCCGCTGATTGTACATATTGCGGATTTTTCGGACATTGAGCGTTTTAACCTTGTGTCTGAAATTCCCGAAACGGCAAAACGCCTTGCCGAGCGTTTCTGGCCCGGTCCGATTACTATGATTATGAAAAAGTCGGACGTGATTCCCGATGAGGTATCGGCAGGACTTGACACAGTTGCAATCCGCTTTCCGAGCCACCCGACCGCACAGAAAATAATCAAAGTGTGTGGACTTCCGCTTGCCGCACCGTCGGCAAACCTTTCGGGTTCACCGAGTCCGACAACTGCGCTCCACGTTATGAGTGATTTAAACGGCAGGATTGATGCCGTTGTTGACGGCGGAATGAGCGACGTCGGACTTGAAAGCACAGTTATTACCCTTGCCGAAAAAACGCCTCGTGTTCTCCGCCCCGGCGGAATCACGCTTGAACAGTTAAAAACTGTACTCGGCGAGGTTGAGCTTGACAACGCCGTTTTGCATCAGCTTAAAAAGGGTGCAAAGGCGTCAAGCCCCGGAATGAAGTATAAGCACTATGCGCCGAAGGCAAACGTCGTACTTCTTAAATGCACCGACAACGAGTATATTGATTATGTAAACAAACACGCAGACGAAAGCACCGCCGCACTCTGTTGTGACGAGGACGTTGAAAGCCTGAGCGTCAAGTGTTTCAGCCTCGGCAAGCGAAGCGACTATTCAGCGCAGGCACACAGGCTGTTTGATGAATTGCGAAAAATTGACGAGGATGAAAATATAAAGACCGTTTATTCACGTCTGCCCTCACTCGACGGCGTGGGAATGGCGGTTTACAACAGGCTGATAAGAGCGGCAGGCTTTGAGGTGATTGACCTTGAAAAAATGTAGGATTATCGGGCTTACGGGGCAGAGCGGAGCAGGGAAAAGCACAGTTGCAAACTTCCTTGAACAAAACGGCTTTTGTGTTATCAACGCCGATTTGCTTGTGCGAAAAATTTACAACAGCGGCTCGCCCTGTTTAAGAACGATTGCTTCTGTTTTCGGCGAGGATATTATCACAGATAACGGCACTCCCGACAGAAAATTGCTTGCCCAAAGAGCGTTTTCATCAAAGGGAAACACAGAATTGTTAAGCTCAATTGTGCACCCGTTTGTAACGGCAGAGCTTTTCGCACAAATAAAAAAAGCCGCCCAAATCGGAGCAACAACAATCGTCTATGACGCACCGCAGCTTTTTGAGAGCAACGCAGACGTTATCTGCGATGAAATCATAAGCGTTACCGCCGGAAAGTCGGTAAGACTTGAAAGGATTTGCAAGCGTGACAATATCTCAGAAGAAAATGCTCTTATGCGAATGAACGCTCAGCTTGATGAGGAATTTTTCAGAGAAAATTCCGACTATATTATAGAAAATAATTCAGACCTCAGCTCGCTTAAGAATCAGCTTGAAGGTCTGTTAAAACAACTCAACAGGTAAGGTGATTTAATGCCTACAGCTTCCCGTCGTTACAAACGGAAAAGCAGAAAAGGACTCAATGCATTAATCTGGCTTATTGTGCTTGCAATTTTTGCAGGCGGAATCGTGTTTTTTGTTACGAATTATTATGAGGAAACAAAAAACGGACTTGAAAAAGCAAGTTACCCCCAAAAATACAGCGAATTTGTCGAAAAATATGCGGGTGAATACGGACTTGAAGAATCGCTTGTTTACGCCGTTATCCGCACAGAAAGCGGATTTGACCCCGATGCAGAGTCGGGTGCAGGAGCATGCGGAATTATGCAGATGATGCCATCGTCCTTTGAGTGGTTGCAGGAAAAGCGAGGAACTACAGGCGAGTATACAACCGATGATTTATTCAATCCCGAAGTCTGCATTGACTATGGCTGTTATCTGCTGAAATATTTTTACGATTATTACGGTGACGAGCGGTGCGCCGTTGCGGCGTACAACGCAGGCTTTGTTGTCGGCGAGTGGCTCTCCGACAGCAATTACAGCAAGGACGGCAAAACGCTCGACAAAATCCCCTATCCCGAAACGAGCAGTTACGTGGATAAGGTTGAAAGTGCAAAAGAAATGTATATAAAACTTTATTACTAAGGTTAATTTTTACATTTTAACAGATAATATATATTAACTTGTGAAAGGATGATTACAATGGCTGACGAAAAATCAAAAACAGCAAAGCTCAAAGAAAAAATTATGATGGAAGAGCCCAAGGGCATTAAAGCGCTTACAAAAAGAGAAATCAAAAAAGCTGATGAATTCTGCAAGGGTTATAAAAAGTTCCTCGACAATTCACCGATTGAGCGTGAGGCTGTACGTTACACCGTTGAGCTTGTTAAAAAGGCAGGCTTTACCGAATATGACGCAGAGGCTGAGTACAAGGCAGGCGATAAGGTTTATTATGTCAACCGTGACAAGGCAGTTGCGCTTGCAGTAATCGGCAAAAACGGCGTTAAGAACGGCGCACGTCTTGCAATTGCACATATCGACTCACCCCGAATCGACTTAAAGCCCAATCCGCTTTACGAGGCTAACAACCTTGCACTTTTCAAAACCCACTACTACGGCGGTCTTAAAAAGTACCAGTGGACGGCTATTCCGCTTTCGCTTCACGGAACTGTTGTAAAGCTTGACGGCAAAAGAGTAAATATCAGCTGGGGCGACGAGGAGGACGAGTCCTGCTTCTGCATTACCGATTTGCTTCCGCACCTTGCACAGGAGCAGTCTGCAAAGCCTATGGCTAAAGCCTTTACGGGCGAGGATATGAACGTGCTTGTCGGCTCACGTCCGTATGACACAAAGGACGAGGAAAAGGACCTTGTAAAGCTCAACGTAATGGCAATTCTCAACAAGAAGTACGGAATTTGCGAGGGTGACTTCCTTTCGGCAGAGCTTTGCCTTATTCCGTCGTTCAAGTCAAAGGATATCGGCTTTGATGCAAGTATGATAGGAGCTTACGGTCACGACGATAAGGTTTGCGCTTACCCTGCGCTTATGGCGGCTGTTGACGTTGAAACTCCCGAGCAGACCTGCATTACCTACCTTACAGACAAAGAGGAAATCGGAAGTGACGGCAATACGGGTATGCAGAGCGATTTCCTGCGTTTCTTTATCTATGACCTTGCAAATCAGGACGGCGTTGAGGGCTACAGAGCGCTTTCAAAAAGCACCTGCCTTTCAGCGGACGTTAATGCGGCTTTTGACCCGACATACGCTTCTGCATATGAGGCAAAGAACTGCTCGTATATCAACAACGGCGTAATCATTTCGAAGTACACAGGTCACGGCGGAAAGTACGACACCTCGGACGCATCTGCCGAATATATGGGAAAAATCCGTGCAATGCTCGAGAAAAACGACATTCTCTGGCAGGTAGGAGAGCTGGGCAGAGTTGACCTCGGCGGCGGCGGTACGATTGCAAAGTACGTTGCAAATATGAACGTTGACGTTGTGGACCTCGGTGTGCCTGTGCTTTCGATGCACGCACCGTTTGAAATTGTTTCAAAGACCGACGTTTATATGGCGTACAGAGCATTTTTTGCATTTTTCGATGCAAATGAATAAAAAACACTTGCAATTTAAAATGTAGTGTGGTATAATACTGCTTGCGGTTGTAAAAACAGCCGCATATGCGCCGGTAGCTCAGTTGGATAGAGTGTCTGACTACGAATCAGAAGGTCGGGAGTTCGAGTCTCTTCCGGCGCGCCAAGCCTCATTCTTTGGAATGAGGCTATTTTAATTAAATACATATATTTTGCGCCGGAAGAGGCTCGAAGGCGAGCGTTAAGAAAACAGTCCGGTGGACTGTTTTTAGCGAGAGCGCAGAAGAAACGAATCACAAGGCAACACGCCGCAAAAAGCGAGGCAGGTGATTTTATAATAATCCGGCGCGCCAAGCCTCATTCTTCGGAATGAGGCTATTTTTATTAAATACATATATTTTGCGCTGGAAGAGGCTCGAAGGCGAGCGTTAAGAAAACAGTCCGGTGGACTGTTTTTAGCGAGAGCGCAGAAGAAACGAATCACAAGGCAACACGCCGCAAAAAGCGAGGCAGGTGATTTTATAATAATCCGGCGCGCCAAGCCTCATTCTTTGGAATGAGGCTATTTTAATTAAATAAAATTTTTATTGACAATTCTAATCGTTGGTGGTATGATTATTTAAATTTTAGTTGGGTGATTGAAATGTTTAAATTCAGTTTTAACAATTTCACAGTCGTCGATGCCCCTCGTTATGATTTTGCAGAAAATATAACGGGCTTACATTGTCGCACCCATTTTAGGAATAACTGATGATTTTATAATTTCATTTGATATTCGGCGGTGGAAGCTCAAAAGGCTTTCACCGTTTTTGTTTTTAGGAGGGGACATTATGAAAATTGAGGAGTATTACAACAGCTACGATGAAGAAAACCATCTTTTGTCACGTTACGGAATGGTTGAATTTATCACAACAATGAATTACATAGAAAAGTATACTACTTCCGATTCCCGCATTATAGAAATAGGTGCAGGAACAGGGCGGTACAGTCACGCTCTTGCAAAGAAAGGCTATTGTGTTGACGCTGTAGAGCTGGTAGAACATAATATTGAAATTTTCAAAGAAAAAATAACCCCCGAAGAAAATATTACAATTCGTCAGGGAAATGCTACGGATTTGTCCGATTTTATGGATAATCAATATGACATTACCTTACTGCTCGGTCCTATGTATCATCTGTTTACGGAAGAAGAACAAAACAGGGCACTTTCTGAGGCTTGCCGAGTCACAAAGCAAGGCGGTATGATATTTTCAGCTTATTGTATGGGTGACGCTACAATTTTAACTTATGGATTTATGCGAAGCAAAATAAAAGAAATAATGAGCGATTGCAGGTTAAATGACAGCTTTGACAGATTCATTACTCCGTGGGGTATTTTTCAGCTTTACCGAACGGAAGATATTATTTCATTGAGAAATAAATTCAATGTAAAATCACTTCATCTTGTCGGAGCTGACGGTTACTCAAATCATATGAGAGAAACACTTGAGAATATGGACGAAGAAACCTTTAAGTTGTATCTGAAATACCACCTTGCAACCTGTGAAAGAGCAGATATGCTCGGAATATCGCATCACACACTTGATATATTCAGAAAGGAGTAATTTTTATGTACGAAATCAGAAAAATCAGACCAAGCGAAGTTGAAGAAGCACTCAATCTTGCGCTCGAAGTTTTTATGCAGTTTGAAGCACCTGTTTACAAGCCAGAGGGCGTTGAAACCTTTAAAAAGGATATTATTGAAAATCAGGACTTCATTGAAAATTGCAGGACAGGAATCTGCCCGATATATGCCGCATTTGACGGTGACAGAATCGTCGGAATCATAGGAATGAGAGCAAACAAAACGCATATAAACCTTGTCTTTACGAAAAAGGAATATCATCACAAGGGAATTGCTACGGCAATTTTCAATTATCTGTTAAGTGACCTCTTAAGAGAAAATCCCGATTTAAAGGAAATCACGCTCAATTCTTCGCCCTACGGCAAGGGCTTTTATTTACATACAGGCTTTGTTCCTCTGAGCGACGAACAGGAGCTTAACGGAATAAGATTTACACCGATGAAATATATGATAGACAGAAAGGATGGTACTATGAACCATTGCGGAACAAAAACGCTTGAAACAGAGCGCCTTATTTTAAGAAAATTCCGTTTGGATGATGCAGAGGATATGTTCAATAACTGGGCGTCAAATCCGAACGTTACAAAATTTCTTATCTGGCAGCCGTACACGAATGTAGACGACGTAAAAGCGTATATCCAGAGCTGTATTGACTGCTACGAAAAACCTGATTACTACAACTGGGTTATTGAGTACAAGGAAAACGGTCAGGCTATAGGCAATATCAGCGTTGTTGAGCTTAAGGAGCACACACGCTGTACCGTAATCGGCTATTGCATAGGCGAGGATTACTGGCGCAAAGGCATAACCTCAGAGGCTTTCAGCAAAGTTATTGAATTTCTGTTTGAGGAGGTAGGCGTAAACAGGATAGAATCAACGCACGACGTCAACAACCCTAATTCGGGCAGAGTAATGACAAAATGCGGCTTGAAATACGAGGGAACTCTCCGTCAGGCAGGCATCAGCAATCAAGGAATATTTGACTGCGTTGTACGTTCAATTCTAAAGAGCGAGTGGAAACAATAAATTACAAAATAAAAGGGCAATGCCGCATAGTGCTTTTGCGGTATTGCCTTTCTTTGTTTTCAGAATTCGTTACAGTTTCGAGTAACCGTAGCTGTTAACAAGCGCTTCAATTTTTTCGCCTTTTTCACAAAGCGGACAGTGGTGGGAATTGTAGCTTTCGTAATCGCCTAGGTCATTCGGATTGAAGATTGAGGAAACAGGATAGCCCTCGCATTGCTCAACAGTTGCAAAAATTGCCGATACACCGACAACCGAGCCGCCGTAATACTTAACTGCGTCAATAGCCGCCTGGGCGGTTTTACCTGTTGTAACCGAAGCGGCAAGAATCAGAACGTGCTTTCCTGCAATCATAGGGGTGAGGTTGTCACGGAACATAAGCTGACCGCCTGCAAGGTATTCGGGCGAAACAATGTAAATTGTCTGGTGTGCGTTCATATTGACAAAGTCCTCTTTTGTCAGCTCATCGGCAACGCAGGCACCGATTACCTCTGTTCCGTCAACGCAGAGGATTGTGTCAACAATCGTATTTGTTCTGTAGGAGGAAACAAGCTCCTTTGCAACAGCCTTTGCCTCCGAAAGTCGTGTCTTTTGCGTGGTAACATCTATAAAGTAATTAGTGTGGCTGTGTGAGGTCGCAAAGTGACCTTTTGCAACACGCAGGAAAACGTCTTTGTTTTTTGTTCTTATTTTGTACATCTGAGCCATAGTATCGGCCTCCTGTTTGGGTATTTGCAATAAAAACTATTTATTGTAAATTTAATTTTACACTATATCAACAAAAAAAGCAATATCTTTCGGATAATTATATATATTAATATGGAATGATGTTAAAAAACTAATTCGTCAAACCATAATATAGTGTGGAGTCTGGAGTGTGGAGAGTGGAGTTGTGGTCGAGTGGATAGATTGCGATAATTCAGAAGTTTAGTGCCCGAATTTCTTTATATGCGGCGTTGCCGCAGGGATGATTTTTTAATATTGTAGCGGCGAACTGCGTTCGTCATAACGTATAAATTGTTTCACAATTTATACATAGGGACGTCAAGGATGCCGTCCCCTACGGATATACAGAAAACGTTTGTATTACAGTCGTAGGGACACGGCGTGCCGTGTCCGTGTTGACTATCAAACTCAACCGAATATATCAACATTATCGTTACAAACAAACATTTGCGTAGGGGACGGGTTCCTACACGTCCCGAAACGTTGCCGATATATCAATCAATCCAAGGAAAAATAAACTTATATAAACAACACGCACTATTACAAATTCGGAGCGTAGCGACCCTTAACTCCACTCTCCACACTCCAAACTCCACACTTATCTAAATTGTGGTTTATTTCACTGAAAAATAAAGTGCTTGCATAAAGCAGAGATGTTTGGTATAATCAAAATATATACGCCAAATATCTTAAAATGGGGTATTAAAATGAAATCAGTTAATTTTCTTAAAAAGGCAGTTTGCTTTTCTATATTAATAACAGCAATGTTGTTCAGCACATTTTCGGTGTTTGCCGTAGATTATGACGGCGACGGAATCGACGACGATATTTCAACTGTTGAGCCTGTATATACCGAACCCGTATATACCGAGCCGGTATACACTGAGGCTCCGTATCCTGAAGAAACAACCGAGTACGTTCCCGAAACTGAGCCGTAT
This sequence comes from Ruminococcus sp., assembly GCA_051893995.1. GTDB lineage: Bacteria > Bacillota > Clostridia > Oscillospirales > Acutalibacteraceae > Ruminococcoides. The sequence goes on along the minus strand of JBJFHX010000041.1, from coordinate 8,863 downwards.
CAGGAGGAAACCACCGAGTATATTCCTGAAGAAACCGAGCCTTACGAGCCCGAAACCGAAGTTCCGACTCAGGCGCAGTATGTCGAGCCTGAGCAGGTGGGAACAACGTCCTTTATTCAGACTCCTACTGTATCAAAAACAGTCAGCCAGAAGCAGTATTCCACCAACTACACCGCAGGTATCATTTCCTGGGCTTGCGTAGGTGTGGGAATAATCGTTGCTGCCGCAGTGCTTATCAGCACAAAGGTCAGCGGCAGAAAAGCAGTGGGACGATAATATGAGCGAGTACAAAATCGGCTCGGTTGCCTTGAAATCCTGCGCAGTCCTTGCGCCTATGGCGGGCGTGAGCGACAGAGCATACCGGGAGCTTTGTATGGAGTTCGGTGCAGGACTCTGCATAAGCGAAATGGTAAGCTCAAAGGCACTTTCGTTTAACAGCAAAAAGAGCGAGCAGTTAATGGATATTTCTGACAATGAGCGTCCCTGCGGTATTCAGATTTTCGGCGATGACCCTGAATGTATGGCTGAGGCGGCTCAGCGTGCAATGCAGAACAATCCAGATTTGATTGATATAAATATGGGCTGTCCTGCTCCGAAAATAAGCTCAAACGGCAGCGGCAGCGCGCTTATGAGAAATCCTCAGCTTTGCGGTGAAATTGTCAGCAGGGTTGTAAGCGTTGCAGACGTTCCCGTAACCGTAAAAATCCGCAAGGGCTGGGATGATGAAAATGCTAACGCCGTTGAGGTTGCAAAAATCTGCGAGCAGGCAGGAGCAAGCGCAATAACCGTTCACGGCAGAACAAGAATGCAGTATTACAAGCCGCCTGTTGATTACGATATAATCAGAGCAGTGAAAAACGCCGTAAATATTCCCGTAATTGCTAACGGCGATATTGACAGCGCAGAAAAAGCAAAGTCGGTTATCGAAAAAACAGGCTGTGATATAATTATGGTCGGCAGGGCAACGCTCGGCAATCCGTGGATTTTTTCGCAGATAAAATCGTATCTTGAAAATCCCGATGAGCCTTTGCACTTTCCGTCACTTGAAGAAAAGCTCGGCGTTATGGTTGGGCATATTGAAAAAATGGTCGAATACAAGGGCGAGCATATGGCACTTTTGCAGGCTCGAAAGCTTGTTGCAGGCTACTTTAAGGGAATGAGAGGAGCGGCTTCTCTCAGAAATGAAGCAGGAAAAATCTCCACGCTTAACGATTTGTATGTATTAAAAGATAAGGCATTATCAGCCAATCTATAATAAAGAAAAGAATTTCAGATAAGGGGAATTAAAATGAGTGAATTAACAAACATCGCATCTCTTGAATATCTCAACGGCTACGATCCCGAGGTAGGTCAGGCTATGACCGACGAGCTTAAAAGACAGCGCAGAAATCTTGAGCTTATCGCAAGCGAAAACCTCGTTTCACCTGCCGTAATGGCGGCTATGGGAAGCCATCTTACAAATAAGTATGCCGAGGGTTATCCCGGCAAGCGTTACTACGGCGGCTGTGAGTGCGTAGACGTTGTTGAGGAAATCGCACGCAAGCGTGCCTGCGAGCTTTTCGGTGCAGAACACGCAAATGTTCAGCCTCACTCAGGCGCACAGGCTAACACGGCGGTTTATTTTGCAATGCTTCAGCCGGGCGATACCGTAATGGGTATGAACCTCAACGAGGGCGGTCACCTTACTCACGGTTCACCTGTTAACATTTCAGGTAAATACTTCAATTTTGTCGCTTACGGCGTAGATCCCGTCACACACAGAATTGATTATGACAAGGTGCTCGAAACTGCAAAGGAATGCAAGCCAAAGCTTATCGTTGCAGGTGCTTCCGCTTATCCGAGAATCATTGATTTCGCAAAATTCAGAGAAATTGCAGACGAGGTCGGAGCATATCTTATGGTAGATATGGCTCATATCGCAGGTCTTGTAGCCGCAGGCGTTCATCCCAACCCCGTTCCTTACTGCGAATTTGTTACAACAACAACTCATAAAACCCTCCGTGGACCCCGTGGCGGACTCATCCTCTGCCGTGAGGAGTTTGCAAAGCAGATAGACAAGGCAATCTTCCCCGGAACACAGGGCGGTCCTCTTATGCACACAATCGCCGCAAAGGCTGTTTGCTTCGGCGAAGCTTTAAAGCCCGAGTTCAAGGAATACGGAGCAAAGGTCGTTTCAAACTGCAAGGCTCTTGCTGACGGACTTATCAAGAGAGGCAACAAGCTCGTTTCGGGCGGTACAGACAACCACGTTCTTCTTCTCGATTTGCGTGATACAGACGTTACAGGCAAGGAACTTGAAGCTCGTCTTGACGACTGCTACATCACAGTAAACAAGAACACAATCCCCGGCGAGCCCCGTTCACCGTTTGTTACAAGCGGCGTCAGAATCGGCACAGCCGCAGTGACAACAAGAGGTCTTAACGAGGAAGATATGGATTTGATTGCCGAGTACATCACACTCGTTCTTAACGATTACGAGAACAGCAGAGATAAGGTAAGAGCAGGCGTTGAGGCTATCTGCAAAAAATATCCGCTCTATGAATAATTCGGAGTTCGGAATTATTTTTCATATGATTTAAAGGATAACCAAAATATTTCTTATACTTTCAGGGAACGGCAAAAGCCGTTCCCGAAGTTTTTTAGAAGTTACATATATAATGAAAGGAGGCTTTCAAATGAAAAAACCGCTTGCCGACCGATTCCGCCCTCAGTCGCTTGACGATATTGTGGGGCAGAAGCACCTGCTTGCTCCCGATAAACCGCTCCGCAGAATCATCGAGAGCGGAGAAATACCGAATCTGATTTTTTACGGTCCTTCAGGCGTCGGAAAAACAACACTTGCAACCTATATTGCCAACAAGACGAACAAAACGCTCAAAAAGCTCAACGGAACGACAGCCTCAACAGCTGATATAAAAGATATTGTTTCGCAGATAAATACATTTTCGGGTATAAACGGAATTCTGCTCTATCTTGACGAGATTCAGTATTTTAATAAAAAGCAACAGCAGACCTTGCTTGAATATATTGAAAACGGCAGTATTACTCTGATTGCCTCCACAACGGAAAATCCCTATTTCTATGTATACAACGCAATCCTGAGCCGTTCAACGGTGTTTGAATTCAAGTCCGTACCGTCTGATGAGGTGGTAAGGGCAGTTTATCGTGCCGCTGAGCTTTTGGAGCAGGAGCAGGGGATAAAGATTGATTTGCCTTCCGAGTGTGCCGAAAAAATTGCGTCAGGCTGCGGCGGAGATGTCCGCAAGGCGATGAATGCGCTTGAGCTTTCTGTTATTTCGGCTGATATCGAGGGCGAAACCCGAAAGGTCACTCTTGAAATTGTTGAACAGCTTGTTCAGAAAAGCGCACTCCGCTATGACAAGGACGGCGACGAACATTACGATATTGTTTCTGCTTATCAGAAAAGTATGCGTGGCAGTGATACAGACGCCGCACTGCACTACCTTGCAAGACTGCTTGAAGCAGGCGATCTGATAAGTGCCTGCCGCAGACTTATGGTGTGTGCCTGCGAGGACGTCGGAGTAGCCTATCCTCAGCTTATTCCGATTGTCAAATCCTGCGTTGACATTGCACGTGACGTCGGACTTCCCGAGGCGAGAATTCCTCTTGCCGACGCAGTTGTAATGGTGTGCAATGCGCCAAAGTCAAACTCAGCGTATATGGGCATAAACCTTGCAATGCAGGACGTAAAGAACGGCAAAACAGGACCTGTTCCCAGACAGCTCCAGAATATGCACTACGACGGCGAGGATAATCAGAATAAAGGTCAGTTTTATCTTTATCCGCACGATTATGAAAATCACTACGTTAAACAGCAGTATCTTCCTGATGAAATCAGAAACAGGGTTTATTACCGCTACGGCGACAACAAGAACGAGCAAGCCTTCAAAGCCTACTGGGACAAAATTAAATCTGACAAGTCTTAGCATATATATGAATATGAAAAGACAATTGATGAAAATATAAAATTGAATGTTGGTATAACTTTTAGTATGGAAACCATAATTTAGCGGCGAAGCCGCCGCAGGCAAATCGAGTGGAAAAATCGGATTGTTTTGAAAAAACGGATGCCCGAATTATAGATCGATATATAAGTGACGTTTCGGGACGTCAGGGATGCCGTCCCCTACGGATATATAGGAAACGTTTGTGTTATAGTCGTAGGGACACGGCGTGCCGTGTCCGCAGTGGCAATCAAACTTTACCGATTAAACTGTAGATATAAAGGAAAACAAACCTTTACGTAGGGGACGGGTTCCTACACGTCCCATTCACAAAAATTGCACGCAATTTTTGTGCGGACACGGCGCGCCGTGTCCCTACGTCGATAGATGCTGTAAAGTGGTATCTTGCGTCAGATATAGAAAAATGTATGATTCCCGAGATACCGAGTTTTGATAATTACCGATTTTTATAACGGACTAAAAAATTATAGTTTATCTCACAATCCTAACATATAAAGGTATAGTCAAAAAATTAAATCAACCGCCTGAAAATTAACACAAAAACGCAAAGCAAAATTTCAATTTTTTGTTTTGCGTTTTGCTTTTGTTTATCTTTTTTTATCTTATGTTATAACTATTGTAAAAAGTGCACAAATACGAGCTTGATTTTTTGTAAGGCAAAAATGGAATTATTTTCTAAAAAAGAAAATAATAAATCATTAACTATTGTAAAATTATGTTGTAATTGTGGAGTAGTGTTGAGTGACTTCACACGGACAACCATACTTAATGAATTTGGAGGAAAATCATTATGGTAAGAAAACAACATAAAGTATTAAGTCTTATTCTCTGCTTAATACTTGCAGTTTCGGCAGTTTGTGCCGGCACTGTTGGTGCCTTTGCGGCATCCGGAGATACTGTTTATTGTAAACTCAATAACGGTTGGACTAAGGTTTATGCCTATATGTGGAAAGACGGCGTAGGCAATAACCATGATTGGCCCGGTGTTGAGATGACAAATGTTGAAGGTGACGTGTATTCGTACACCCTTACCGGCGACTTTGACAAGATTATCTTCACTAACGGCAGCAACGGAAGCGGTCAGACCGGCGACCTTACTTATGCAGGCAACGGCAAAATCTATGATTTGTCAGCAGGCACATGGTCAACCTACGTTGAAGCTCCCACAAGCGCAACTTCAGCTACATCTGCAACAAGCGCAACTTCAGCTACATCAGCTACATCAGCTACAACTGCTACAACACCCACATCAAGCGGCGACGGCGTAACAGTTTACCTCAAGAACGAGGCAGGCTGGTCAGCAGCTTACTGCTATATGTGGAACAGCAGCAGCGATAGAAACGCAGCTTGGCCCGGCGAAGCAATGACAAACATCGGCGACGATGTTTATATGTATACTGCTTCAAAGAGCTATGCTAATTGCATATTCAATATCGGCTCTGACGCGAATAAGACAGCTGACCTTACAACAATGGACGGTCAGATTTACAACAACAGCACAAACACTTGGTCTGTTTACGATTTAAGCGACCTTCAGGTTAAGTCTTATACAGCTGAACCCGCAACAGGTGTTTACATTGATACAGACGTAACACTTTCTGCTGACGCTCAGAACAGAAACGGCGCAACAGTAAGCTACAAGTTCTCTGTAACAAACGAGAACGGCGGCACTTCAGTTATTTCTGATTTCAGCAGCACAAACTCAGTTGTATGGACACCTCAGACAGCAGGCACATACACAATTACTTTTGATTTCAAGGACACAGAGGGCAATGAAAACAGCCGTACAACAACAGTTAAGGTTGAAGATGACTCTGCTCTTGTAAAGCCCATCATCAAGAGTGTATCACCTGCAAACAACAACTTAATCAAGGTTAATACAGCTGCAACCGTTTCTGTAAAAGCAGGCGGCGGTAAGACTGGTACAAACCTTCTCTTCTACAAGTATATCGTAACCGATCCTAACGGTGTTAAGAATATTCCTTACTACACACTCAACAGCACATATTCTTTCACACCCACAATGCTCGGTGAATATACAGTTAATGTTTACGTTCAGGGTTCTGACAACACAACTGTAACCAAGACTTACAAGTACACAGCTACTAACAGCGACGTAACAGTTCCTACAACAGCTCCCGTTCCTACAACAACGGCTCCTGTTGCTACAACGGCTCCTGTTCCTACAACAACGGCTCCTGTTGCTACAACAGCTCCGCCCGTAGTTTTAGGCGATGTTGACGGCGACGGTTCACTCACAGTTAAGGACGCAACATACATCCAGAAGTATCTGGCAGAATTTGCTGATTACAGTTCAATAAGCCTTGCAGTCGGCGACGTTGACGGTGACGGCAGAATTTCTGTAAAGGATGCTACTGAAATTCAGACATTACTTACAAAGTAATTACATTTGTTATAAAACAGGGAGATTATTATGACAGGAATTAAAAAGCTATGTGCTCTCGTTCTTGTTCTTATGTTAGTAGTTTCCGCAGGAATTTTCACAGTAAGTGGTGCCGAGACTTCAGATGCTAATGAAGTTGCGGCGGACACTGCTGAGCCTCTCGGAATCACAATTCACGTAAGAGACAAGGATTTAACACAGCCATACATCTATTTATGGAACTCGCTTCCTACAAACAGCGCAATGTCAAAGTCTTATCCCGGTGAGAAGATGACAAGCGCAAACGGTTGGTTTAACTATTATGTTGCTGATGTTACAAAGGTAAACGCTATTGTAACTGACTCAGACGGTAACCAGTATTCAAAAGAACAGAAGCTTACTTCTGCTAACGAATGGTGGTGCGACAACGGAAAATGGTCAAAATACGATCCTGACCAGACCGATCCTGTTGAAGACGTTGATATGCGTGAAGAAACTATCTACTTTGTTATGACAACTCGTTTCTATGACGGTGACTCAGGCAACAACGTTCACTGTTGGGACGACGGTCAGGCAGGTAACTCTGACAGCGACCCCGCTTGGCGTGGTGACTTCAAAGGCCTTGCCGACAAGCTTGACTACATCAAGGCTCTCGGTTTCTCTGCAATCTGGGTTACACCTGTTGTAACAAACGCATCAGGTTACGACTACCACGGCTATCATGCAATGGACTTCAGCACAGTTGACCGTCGTTATGAAAGCGATGATTTCACCTATGAAGACCTTATCCATGCAGTGCATGAAAAAGGTATGAAGATTATCCAGGATGTTGTTTGGCAGCATACAGGTAACTTCGGTGAATCATTCTTCAGTCCTTTATTTACAAAGGATTATGACGCAATGTTCAATTCCGATATTACAAAAACCGGTAATCTTGAGAATGAAATGATTCCTACAGATTATCTTCTCGATTCATTCGGTCTTAATTCTGCTGATGAATACTGGGCACAGACAGGTGCTATTCAGTATCAGCAGAGACTTAACCTTATGAAGAACACAACCTATACAGGTGACAACGGTAACTCAACCGGCACACTGCCTGCTTCTAAAGACTATGAGATGAACAAGGTATCTCAGAGTGATATTTACAATCCAAACAACTACTATCATTCAGGTTATTTCCAGAGCCTTAACTGGGACGACTGGACCTGTAAATATGCTCAGATTGCCGGTGACTGCGTTGACCTTAATACAGAAAATCCCGCAGTTGCTGAATATGTAGTAGATTCTTATTCAAACTACATTGAAATGGGTGTTGACGGTTTCCGTGTAGATACAGTTCGTCACATTCCCAGAATTTCTCTTAACCTTATGTATAACCAGCAGTTCCTTGACAATGCTAAAGCAGCAGGCAAGTCAAACTTCCTTATGTTTGGTGAAATCTGCACACGCTATACTCAGATTTGGTACAGAGACCATGCAGAAGAGTCAACTCCTTACTACACATGGAAAGAGTCTAACTCTAAGTGGGCCGACCTGTGGAGCTGGGGTACAACTGCTGAAGATATTAACAACAATATGAATGTCACATTTGACCATTATGTTGAAGAAGATAGTACTTCTGATGAACCTACATCAGATAATGCTTATCTTAACGGTATTACATACCATACTCCCGACAGATCTATGGCATCAGGTATGGAGGCTATTGACTTCCAGATGCACAGAATGTTTGGTAGTGCAAGCAACGCTTACAACTTTGCTAAGAGTAATGACCAGTATTACAACGATGCAACTTACAACGTAATGTATGTTGACTCTCACGACTATGCTCCCGAGCAGCCTCAGGAAACAACACGTTTCTCAGGCGGTACACAGACTTGGGCAGAAGACCTTGATCTTATGTTTACATTCCGTGGAATTCCTTGTCTGTACTATGGTTCAGAGGTAGAGTTCAAGAAGGGTAAGGTCATTGACTTAGGTCCGAACATTCAACTTGAAAACACAGGTCGTGCATATTTCGGCGACTATCTTGAAGGTGATGTAACTGCTACAGACTTCAGCGAATACACAGCTTCCGGTACAGTTGCAGATACTCTTGCAAGTCCTCTTTCAAAGCACCTTTCTAAGCTTAACGCTATCCGTCGTGCAATTCCTGCACTTCAGAAAGGTCAGTACACAGCTTCCAGCAGCTATGTATCAGGCGGCAATATGTCTTATATCCGTCGTTATACTAACGAGGACGAGGGCGTAGACAGCCTTGCACTCGTAACAATTTCAAGCGGTGCAACATTCAAGAATATCCCCAACGGCACATATATTGATGCTGTTACAGGTGATGTTCAGAACGTAACAAACGGTACACTCACAGTTCCTTCAATTGGTACTGCTAATATGAGAGTATATGTATGCTGCGCTTCAGGCTTCACAGGCATCGACGGTGCAATCGGCGGTTCTTCAGATTATCTTAAGTAATTAACTTATCTTGCAAATA
>JBJFHX010000040.1:0-20667 GCA_051893995.1 Ruminococcus sp. | reverse complement strand
CAAAACAACCGACTTTTCCACTCGATTTGCCTGCGGCGGCTCGCCGCTAAATTATTGTTTGGCGCACTGATTTTATAACCAAATATTCTGATTTAATGGGCGGCTTATTCAGTCGCCCTGTTTTATTTTAAAACCTCGTACAAAACATTTCCGAGCAGCTCGCCCGTATATACCGCCTCGTCAATCGAGTTTGCCTCTGCGCCGACTTCAATCAGCAGTGAGCCGTCGCAGACGTACTCGTTGTAGGCAAAGTAATCAAAGCTTATCGGGCGTGTCATTCCCGGGTACATTTTCTCGGCTGTATTCTGTATTTTCAGGGCAAAATTAAGGTTGTTCTGCCAGTTTTCAAAGCCTCTCTCTCCGTCGGTATCACAACCCGACAGAATCATAATCTGAGCACCCTTTCTGCCGTTGTACTCAAAAACAGGCTTTACCTTACATTCGTCGGTACCCAGTGCGTCACGGTGAATGTCAAGCACTACCTTGATGTCCTTGTAATCATTCATATCGCTTAGCACCGTCTGAACGCTCCTGTCGTAAGAGCCGTTGTAGGTGGAGTCGTGGACGGTTTTGTCGTGAAGCGTTTTGATGCCTTTGCTTTCAAGGACGTTTGCGATAGCGTCGCCTACGGCTACTACGTTAAAATCATTGTTCTGCGTGCGTGAATAAAAGCTTTCATAAAAGTAGTCCACATCCTCGTCCATATACGCCTCGCTTGTGTGGGTGTGGTAAATCAAAACCTGCGGTGAGTCGGTGTTCTTTTTTACGCTGAATGTTAGCTTGTCGTTAAGTATTGCTTCAAAGTCGAGGTCAAGCCCTGTTTTGTTTTTTATGTAGCAATTACCGACCTTGGTTGCACCGCCCGTAATATTCTTTTCCTCTATGCTGTACTTTTCTTCGCCCTCGTGCTTTGCAAAGGAGTCATAATATCCCGACTTGTCACGTTCCTTTTCACTTGATTTTTCGGCTGATTTGGTTTCGGAAACGGTTGTGGGTTGGGTAGTGCTCTGTTTGCTTTCCTTTTTTTCGTCCTGATTGTTGTTTTCGGAAATATATTTACCGTCCGTAAGTGTAAAAGCCGCCGCAAGAACGGCTGAATCTTCAGTAGTAAAACATTCAGGCAGTCGGCGAAAAACGCAGAAAACAGCCGTAAGCAGCAGTGCAAAGGACACTGCTGCTTTTAAAAGCTTAACTAATTTTCCTCGCTTTTTCAAAAAATCACCCGCTTTATAAATTTATATGCGGGTGATTTTTTTGTATTCCATACAACTATGATACAATTTTATGGTATAATAAATATAATTAACAATTTTCAATTATTAATTAACAATTAAGGTGGCGGCTTTAAGCCGCAATATAAATTAATTCGGGAATATAAGTTTTAGATTATTTTAAACTATCTTCTCGACCATAATTGTTAATTGTACTTTGTTAATTGTTAATTTGATAAATATGGGGTTGAAGAAATGACAAAAATACTTATTGTTGAGGACGAGGAGCACATTTCAAACTTGATTGCAATAGCACTTTCACCGCTCGGATATGTCTGCGAAATTGCAGGCGACGGTGAAAGGGGTGCTGATATGATTGAGCAGAACAGGTATGATTTGATTCTGCTTGACGTAATGCTCCCAAAAATCGACGGCTTTGAGCTTATTGAATACATTGAAAACTACAACACGCCCGTAATCTTCATCACAGCCAAAAACAGCGTTGCCGACAAGGTAAGGGGACTAAAGCTCGGTGCTGACGATTACATAACTAAGCCCTTTGACGTTGCAGAGTTGCAGGCGAGAGTTGAAACGGTGCTTCGCAGGTATAACAAGGCGTCGCAGATTATTAATTCGGGCAATATAACAATTGACACAAGCTCCCGGATTGTTAAGAAAAACGGTGAGGTAATTGATCTTACTCTAAAGGAATACGAGCTTTTGCTCTTATTTGTCAAGAATAAAAACATCGCGCTTTACCGTGAAACGATTTATGAGCAGGTGTGGCACGAGCCGTATATGGGCGACACGAGGACGGTTGATTTGCATATTCAGAGGCTGAGAAAAAAGCTCGGAATCAAGGACAGTATTCAGTCGGTATACAAGGTCGGGTACAGGTACATTGAGGAGGAAAATAATTGAAATTTGCGTGGAAGATATTTTTCGTTTCATTCATTATGATAATCGTTTCCTTCGGTGTCGGCGGATTTTTGCTGATAAATGCGGTGTTTACAAGCACTCTTGAGGAAAAGACAAGTACCCTTGCCGACAACAACAGCTACATAACGCTTTCGCTGTATGCAACCTGTGCAAACGCCGACACAATGGGCTACGGTGAAAATTCCCTCGACTATATTATCAACAGCTTTTTACAGCAGGTTTCGGGGAGCTCTGCCGATACAACGGTGAAAATCGGCAATGCGACACAGCTTACCGAGTTTGACGATATTACGTTTATTACAGCGATTGAAAAAAATATGCATTCTAATCGGGTTGTGCTCAGCAATGGCAGACATTATTTTCAGGCGGTGAGTCATATTTCATTCTCGGGACGTGATTTGTATGTTGAAACGCTTACCGACATAAGCGAGATATACTCAAGCCGTGACAGCTACTGCGGAATTTTCAGAATTATTCTTATGGTTGTGGCGATGGTTTCTTCGCTTGTGCTTGTTATATTTTCAAAGTTTCTGACAAGACCGCTTGTAAGGCTTTCCGATGCGGCAAGGGAAATTGCAGGGGGCAATTTTTCAAAGCGTGTTGAAATGTCAAGTACGGGAGAGGTACGGGAACTGTCGGAGAGCTTTAACACTATGGCGGAAAACATTGAAAGCTACACTGACAGGCTGAAAAAGGCGGCACAGGACAGGGACGACTTTGTCGCAAACTTTACCCACGAGCTGAAAACTCCGCTGACCTCGGTTATCGGCTACGCCGATATGCTCAGAACCTATGAGCTTGACGCTGACAAACGCCGGGAATGCGCAGATTACATTTACAGAGAGGGCAAAAGGCTTGAAAAACTCTCGGCAAATCTGCTTGAAATTATCGTGATGGAAAACAGCGACATAAAATGCGTCGACATTAACACAGAGCATCTGATTAAGGAATTAAGGGGAAGTGTTGCGTTTCTGCTGAAAAAATACGGCATAAGGCTTCATATAAAATACGAAAAAGTATTCATTTTTGCTGAGCCGTCACTGCTGAAAACACTTCTTTACAATCTGATTGACAACGCCTGCAAGGCTTCAAAGGAAGGACAGGAGATTACACTGCTCGGAAAGACTGACGGCGAAAGATACGGCTTTTCCGTTTCCGACTGCGGCAGAGGTATACCGACAGACGAGCTTGAAAAAATCACCCAGCCGTTTTATATGATTGACAAGTCACGCTCACGAAGAATGGGCGGCGCAGGACTCGGGCTTGCCCTTTGCAGTGAGATTGCACGTCTGCATAATTCAACGCTTACAATTGAAAGTGAAGAAAATGTAGGCACAACGGTGCGTTTTGACGTAGCAATTTCGACAACTGAAAAGGAGGAAAGCAATGAAAACTAAAATAAAATACATTTTATGCACCTTGCTTTCGGTTGTAATTACCTTTTCGATTGTCGCATTGCCGTACTTTTATTACAGTGTGAACGACACTAAGAAAACAGAGACAACGCCCGAAAAGCTCGCAATTAACACAGACGTAAAAAACATAACTTCAATTAAACAGCTTTACGATCTTATACAATCGGGAAATGCAATATGGATTGACGACAACGAGGATATTTCGGATTTTACTTTGCTTCAGCTTGTTTACGGAGCCTTACAGCCGCTTAAGGAGTCACTGAAAAATTCCGATTACGCAGTTTCGGCAATTGATTTGATTATGAACGATACGGAAAAAAAGCCTGCGCTTTATGAAAACGTGATAGTCAGCGGCGCTGTTGACGGTGTGCCTGTTTCGGCAAGGCTTATGAATGTTGTGTTTTACGGCAGTAATTTTACCGAGGCCCAGATAGTGTTTGACCGCAAAACCGACAAGGTGTATCAGTTTAATATTCTGGTAAACGGCGATATACCGAACTATGATTACGACAATAACGAAAACCCGTATTATGACGCAAACGACGACTATAACATTCTTTTGCCCGATATTGTAAACGGTCTTAACGAATATTGCGATTTTGATTTGAACGATAACAGCGTTTCACTGTATATCAGTATACAGCCTGACTACTTTGCATTTAATGTTTTAGGTGCTGATTATTATGAAATGCGAAATATAAAAGGTTATTTAAACGAAGTAACGACAGAGGACTAAAAAGATACAAATTATATACAACTTTGAATGAAGTGTGAAACAAGCCTTCCTTATAATTGAGTTACACAATTTAAGGGAGGCTTGTTTTATGGATATGAATGAATATGAGCGTTTCTGCTCGGAGAATATAAACGGCAGCTTTACGCAGTCGTCCTGCTGGACAAGGGTTAAGGATAACTGGAGCAGTGAATATATAGTCGCAAAGGACGAAAACGGAAATACAGTAGGCACAATGCTGATTCTTATTAAGAAAATTCCGTTTCTTAAAACCTCTATGCTTTATGCGCCGAGAGGTCCTGTCTGCGACTTTCACGACAGAAATGCGCTCAGGCTTATTTTTGAGCAGGTAAAGCTGATTGCGAAAAAGCACAGGGCTTATACGCTGAAAATTGACCCGCTGATTGATGAAAACGACTTTGAGGCTATTGCAAATCTAAAGTCGCTCGGCTTTGCTTATCACGGCGAAAAGGTGGGATATGAGAACACGCAGTGCCGAGAAAACTACAGAATTGAGCTTAACGGCAGAACGGCTGAGGATGTTTTTCAGTCGTTCAAGCCGAAGTGGAGATATAACATCAGGCTTGCCGGGAGAAAGGGCGTTGCGTGCAGATTCTGCGGCAAGGAATCACTTGACGATTTTGACGCCCTTATGAAACAGACATCAACCCGTGACGGCTTTGATATGAGAACAAAGGAGTATTTTGCAAAAATCCTTGATGCGTTCGGGGAGAGAGCAGGACTTTGTATGTGCTATTATGATGAAATTCCTCTGTCGGGTGCGCTGTTTATCGACTATGCAAACACGGTAAGCTACGTTTACGGCTGTTCGTCGGATAACCTGCGCAACCTTATGCCGAATTATCTTATGCAGTGGAATATGATAAGGTATGCCGCCGACAGAGGACGAAGAATTTATGACTTTTGCGGTGTGCCGTACTGGTATGACGAAACACACCGCAATTACGGAGTCTACAGATTCAAGCAGGGCTTTAACGGAGAAGTGAAAACGTGGGCAGGCGAGTTTGACTATACATTCAGGTGCGTGTTGAATTATTTGGCAGATGTGATGATGAGAATGAGGTGAGAATATGATAATTCGGACACAAAACATTTAAATTAAACAAACTTATTTGTTCGACCGCAATTGTAAATTGTAAATTGTTAATTGTTAATTGTTAATTGAAAAATCACCTGCTCCTTATCCGAACAATTTTGCGTAAGAATTCGCCTGCGTTGAACGGAATCAGCGGATAAAGGTAGCTTTTGCCCGAAAGCGTTCTGTTGAAGCAGATTAAAAGAAGATTGATTACAAACGCCGCAATAAAACCCCATATATTGAAAATATACGTCAGCACGAGCAACAGCACACGGCAGAATTTCAGGCTGTAGCCAAGCTCGTAGTTCGGCTGGGTGTAGTTTGCAACCGTTACGAGCGCCATATAGAGGATTGCTTCCATACACACCCAGCCCGACTCTACGGCAAATTCGCTTAATGCAATTGCACCGATTATGCTAAGCGGCGTTGTAAGCGAGTTCGGTGTGTTGAGTGCGGCAAGGCGCAAGCCGTCAATACCGATTTCCATTAATATTAATTGCCAGAAAACAGGTACGTTCTGCACCTCGTCAAGCAGAACAAATTTCAGAAAGTCGGGGCAGAGTTGAGGATTCTGCAACGCAAGCAACCACAACGGCGTTATGAAAACCGACAGAATTGTTATAAAATAGCGTGACAGCTTGAGGTATGTTCCCACAACGGGAGAAAAGTAGTAGTCGTCTGCCTCCTCAAGCACGTCAAAAATTGAAGTCGGCATAAGCAGAGCCGAGGGTGCGTTGTCTACAAGAATTACAATGTTGCCCTCAAGTACGGCTGAGGCGGCGGTGTCGGGGCGTTCTGTGTGCTTTACCTTAGGGAACGGATTGTACCACACACGCTTGTATAGTGCTTCAATCAGGCTTTGCTGATTCATAGTAAGCGACGGCGTTTTGATTGAATTGAGCCTTTTTGTAAGCTCTTTGAGGAACTTTTTGTCAACCTTCGATTCCATATACAGAACGGCTACGTCGGTCTGCGAACGACTGCCGATTTTAAAGGCTTGCACCGTTAAGTCGGTGTCACGTATTCTGCGGCGTATGAGTGCGGTGTTTAAAATAAGCGTTTCGACAAAGCCGTCGTGACTTCCCCTGAGTACCTTGTCGTTGTCAGGCTCACCCGTTTCACGCTGGGGATATGTTCGTGTGTCAAGCAGAATTGCTTTGTCAAACCCCTCAACAAGCAAAGCGGAAATTCCGCTTAATACATCGGTACAGATTTTCTTTACGTCGTAGGAAACCTCCACCTCAACATAGGGAACGGCACTTCTTGAAAAGTGCTCGGGAGAGGAGAAGTTTTCTTCCTTTAAATTTTTATAGAAGTATTCGAGGATTTTTTCGGCAATGTCGTCTTTTAAAAATCCGTCAACAAAAAACATTGCGGCGTTTCTGCCGCCGATAAACAGGTCACGCTCTACGAGGTCAAAGCTCTTGTCACTTCGCAGGGCGTTTTTTATTTGTGTAAGGTTGTTTTTATAGCTTGAAGTAAGCATTTTTACCTCCGATTTTCGAAAAAATTTAAAATATTCAAAATTATTTTTGGAAAATTGCATTAAAATATGCAATTTTTTTATTTTTTTCAGGGGTAAGTGAGAGGCAAATACAATTGACATTTAACAATTAACAATTAACAATGAACAATTGTCAGTTAATGTTGCTTTCTCAAAAAACGGAGGTGACAAAAATAGAGAAAAAACTTACAAGCCGTGAGCGTGAATTTTGCAGTTGCTTTTTGAATACAGGCAGTTCCTCACTTGCGGCTCAGCGTGCAGGCTGGTCGAAAAATCCCGAGCAGGCAGGCGAAAAGCTGCTTTGCCGAAAGGAGATTGCAGACGAGATTGAAGCCCTTGCACGTCAGCGTGAAAAGTCGCTTGCAAATATGGCGTCGGTCGGCTATCAGCGGCTTGCGTTCGGCAATATCTCCGACGCAGTTTCACTGCTTTATATGGAAAATCCGTCACGTGCGGATTTGAGCGAAATGGACTTGTTCCTTGTGTCGGAGATTAAAAGACCTAAGGACGGCTCAATGGAAATCAAGTTTTTCGACAGGCTAAAGGCACTGGAAAAGCTTGAAAGCAAGCAGGAGGAAGAAAACGGCGTGCAGAGCCTTTTTGACGCAATAGACGAGGGTGCAAGGTCCGTCGGAAGTGATAAGGCTGAAGATTAAACCTTTTTCACAAAAACAGCTGAGGGTGCTTTCGTGGTGGAGCAAAAGCTCGGAGTACCGAAACTTTGACGCAATAATCTGCGACGGTGCGGTGCGAAGCGGCAAGACGTTCTGTATGGTGCTGTCATTTATTATCTGGAGCTTTTATTTCGGCGGCAATTCGGATTTTGCACTCTGCGGCAAGACAATCCGCTCTTTACGGCGAAATATGGTTACTCCCGTAATTCCGCTTTTGCGCTCGCTCGGCTTTGCGTGTGACGAGAAAATCACCCACAACATTCTCAACGTAAGCTACAGAGGAAGAAAAAACAGATTCTACCTTTTCGGCGGCAAGGACGAATCCTCCGCATCACTCATTCAGGGTATGACCCTTTCGGGCGTTATGTTTGACGAGGTTGCGCTTATGCCACGTTCGTTTGTCGAGCAGGCTATGGCGAGGTGCTCTGTGACTGGCTCAAAATTCTGGTTCAACTGCAACCCCGAATATCCCGAGCACTGGTTTTACACCGAGTGGATAAAAAAGGCAAAGGACAAAAATGCGCTGTATCTGCACTTTACTATGGACGACAACCCCTCGCTTTCACAAGAAGTTAAGCAGAGGTACGAAAACCTCTATTCGGGTGTGTTTTACGAGAGGTTTGTCAGGGGCAGATGGGTTGCTGTTTACGGAGCTGTCTATCCGTTTATGGCTGACGAGGAAATGTACTGCGACGTGCCCAAGGGCGATTTTCAGAAGTATGCAATTTCGTGCGACTACGGAACAGTAAATCCCGCGTCATTCGGCTTATGGGGCAAGCAGAATGGTGTGTGGTACAGGATTGACGAATACTATTTCAATTCACGCACCGAGGGATTTCAGAAAACCGACGAGGAGCACTACAAGGGACTTTGCAATCTTGCAGGCGACAGGAGAATTTCGCAGGTGGTTGTTGATCCGTCGGCGGCAAGCTTTATTGAGGTTATCCGCCGTCACGGAAAGTTCAGGGTAACGCCTGCGCAAAATAACGTTGTGAACGGAATACGCAGGGTGTCGCAGGCGTTGAAGGACGGCAGTATCAGGATTTGCAGAAACTGTAAATCGACAAAGCGTGAATTTTCGCTTTACCGCTGGGACAGCAGAAAATCCGACGATTTGCCCGTAAAGGAAAACGACCACGCTATGGACGACATAAGATATTTTGTCACAACGGTGATTGACGGCGGCAAAGGTATGTTTGTTATAGCCGCCGAAAGACAGGAGGAATAGAAAGCTTTGAAGTTTGGCAGAAAAAATCGCAGGGAAAGCAAGAACGACTCCCTGCCCGTACAGACCGTCCCGAAGGACAGGCAGACAGGCTTTGAGCTGTTTCAGAGGTATGAAACAGGGAGCAGAGCTGAGCGTGAGCTGTATTCGTCACTGCGTGAGGCTGTGCCGATTATCGACGCCGCTCTGTGGAAAATTGTGCGGCTTATCGGCAGATTTCAGATTAAGACGGAAAGCAAATCGTGTCAGAAAACAGCAGACGATTTCATAAAAAACGTGAGAATTAATGGCTCGTCAACGGGTATGAACAATTTTATCTATAGCTATCTTGACTCGCTCTTGACCTACGGTGAAGCGGTAGGCGAGATGCTCCCTTACGCCGATGGAAGCGGAATATGCGCACTCTACAACGCAAGCCTTGACGATGTTGAAATCAGGGCGGATAAATCGCCGCTTGACTTGGTGGTGTGCTGTAACAGCTCAGGCGAGCCGGCACCTGTTAAGAACAGACAGCTTGTGCTTGCAACCTTGCTCAATCCAAAGCCGGGTACGGTTCACGGAACGTCAATTTTAAGCGGACTTCCGTTTGTAAGCTCAATTCTGCTCAGGATTTTCAAGTCGATTAAGACAAACTGGGAGAGAGTCGGTGACATTCGCTTTGCCGTTACATACAACCCCGATTCAAACAGTACCTTCAGCGAGGACAGCGCAAGGCAGATTGCCGACGAATGGAAAAAGGCAATGCGAAGCGACAGCGTGTGCGACTTTGTGTCGGTGGGCGACGTCAGCGTAAAGGTAATCGGTGCGGAAAGCCAGATGCCCGACTGCGAAATTCCCTTAAGGAGCATACTCGAGCAGATACTTGCAAAGCTCGGAATACCGCCGTTTTTGCTCGGACTTTCGTGGTCGAGCACCGAGAGAATGAGCGAACAGCAGGCAGACATTCTCACAAGCGAGCTTGAATATTACAGGGCGGTTGTAGAGCCTGTTATTTCAAAGATAGTCACAATGCATTTAAGGCTTTGCGGATTTAACTGCGGATTTGAAATTGAGTGGGATGACATCAATCTTCAGGACACTCTCGAGCTTTCGCAGGCAAGATACAACAATGCACGTGCAAGGCAGATTGAAATAGAAAACGAAACGGAGGTAATTGATGAGTAAAAAAGGACTTAAAAAGGAGGCTGTCATCGGCTCGGTGCAGGACAGCGAGCCGATTGCCGTCACCGACGAGGAGCTTGCGCTTATTAACAAGTACACTCGCAGACAGCTTTCAAAGGACGAGGTCTATGTATTTTCCGTCGTGCTCTGCGACAACGACATTGACCGTGACGGAGAGAGATTTACTGTTGAGTCGCTGTTTGCGCTTGAAAAGCTCTTTGTCGGCAAGACGGGAATTTTTGACCACAATCCTACGGCGAAAAATCAGACAGCAAGAATTTTTGCCTGCGCCGTTGAAGCCGTTGACGGCAGAAAAACGGCAACGGGAGATGATTATTTCAGGCTGAAAGCAAGGGCATATCTGCCCATCAGCGATAAAAACAGCGACATTATTCTTGCGCTTGACAGCGGAATTATAAAGGAGGTCAGCGTAGGGTGTGCGGTTGAGGAGGTTTTGTGCAGCATTTGCGGAGAAAAATCAGACACCTGCCCTCACAGAAAGGGAGAAACTTACGGCTCAAAAATATGCTGCGGCGAGCTTATCAACCCGTACGACGCCTACGAATGGAGCTTTGTAGCTGTGCCGTCACAGAAGGCGGCGGGAGTTACAAAGTCGGCTTATAGAAAAGGAGAAAAACCGGATATGGAAAGTATTTTAAAAAAGCTTGAAACAGGAACTGCGAGCCTGTCGGGGGATGAAAGCAGAAAGCTTTTGTCATACATTGACACGCTCAAGCAGTCGGCAAAGGACGGAATTTTTTACCGTGACAGCCTTACAAGCGACGTGCTGAGATTGTCGGCAACAGTTCAACCCGAAATTTCAAGAGAAACAATGGAGAGCGTTGCAAAGACAATGACAGTTGCACAGCTCAAGGAGTTTAAAACAGCCTTTGAGAAGAAGAAAAACGAAATGCTGACTGCTGTTCCCCAGCTTTACAGCGAAAAAAATAAAAACAACACCGTTTCAAACGGTCAGTTCAGAATTTAACGGAGGTAAATAATATGAATGTAAATTTTAACGGCTACGGCGAAAACGTGGCAACCTTTATTGCAGACAGCGCACTTACCGAAGCAGGTGTGCCTGTAAAAATCAGCGCAGACGGTACGGTGGCAAAATGCGCCTCGGGCGATTTGTTCTGCGGATTCTGCTTAGGCGTTCGTGACGGCTACGCAACCGTTCAGCTTTCGGGCTATGCAAGAGTAAATACGTCTGCAAAGCTTGCGCTCGGCTTTACAAAACTTGCGGCAGGCGCAAGCGGCAAGGTAGCCGCAAGCGACAGCGGCAGAGAATTGCTTGTAGTAGATTCAACAGCTACAGAAGCAGGAATTATTCTTTAATTTAGGGAGGAAAATATAATGGCAAATTTTGAAAATATTACAATTGAAAAAGGTATGTATCAGGGAAAGGGCAGTCTTACCAACGTGCTTGAAAAGCTTGACCCGTCGGAAAACTACGAGGGCACTTCGCTTGAAGGACTTGACGCATTTTCTCGTCAGTTAAAGCGTTTTGACATCAAGGTAAGCGGCAGCGGAAGCGACTGCGTTGAAAAGTTCTTCCAGACCTCAAACTCAGCGGCTCTTTTTCCCGAATACGTGAGCAGAGCAGTAAGACAGGGTATGGAGCGTGCAGATATTCTCCCGAACCTTGTTGCAACGGTTACGGACATTGAAGGTATGGATTACCGCAGTATTGTATCTGCACCGACAGAGGACGACAAAACTCTTAAAATTGTCGGTGAGGGTGCAGCAATTCCGCAGACTGTAGTTAAGACAAGGGAAAACCTTGTAAAGCTCCACAAGAGAGGCAGAATGCTCGTTGCGTCCTACGAGGCGTTGAGATTTCAGCGCCTTGACCTCTTTACTGTAACACTTAACCAGATTGGCGCATATATTGCAAGAGCACAGCTCAAGGACGCAATCGACGTTCTCATAAACGGCGACGGCAACTCAAATGCGGCTGAGGTTATCAGCGCAGGCACAAGCGGCAGTATTGCATACAGCGACATTTTAAAGCTCTGGTCGTCACTCTCACCCTACGAACTCAACACAATCCTTGCTCCGACTGCCGAAATGCAGAAAATTCTTGCGCTTCCTCAGATGCAGGACTCAAACGCAGGACTTGATTTTCAGGGTACGGGCAAGATGATTACACCGCTCGGTGCAACACTTCTTCACGCTCCCGAAATGACAGACGGCAAAATCATCGGTCTTGACAAGAACTGCGCTCTTGAAATGGTGCAGGCAGGCGGCGTTATGACCGACTACGACAAGCTCATTGACCGTCAACTTGAACGTGCGGCTATCACCTGTACGGCAGGTTTTTCAAAAATCTTTACCGAATCGGCAAAGGCTCTTTCCTGTTAAGTGAGGTGATTGTTTGAACATTGCAAATGTTACTTCACGTTTTGCCCTGCTTTCGGGACTTGACAACAGCGAAATCTACAAATGGAAAACACTTATTGACGATGCGTGCGATTATATAAAGTCGATTACGGTCAAGGAAAATCCCGATGAGAGCGAAACAGGAAAGCTTGAAATGCTGAGTGCCGTTTATGCACTTAAGCTCTACAGCCTGTGCAATGATGAAAACATAACCTCGTTTACTGCGGGCGACGTGCAAATCACGTCGCCCAAAAGCGGAGAAAGCAAGGGCGAAAGGCTGTGGAAGGAATACTCGGAAAAATACAGCGAGCTTATTGATACAAAAGACTTTTTGTTCGGCAGGGTGGTATGATGAGTATAATTGCGGCTGTCGGAGAAACAATAAAGAGATACGGTTGCAGCGTTACGATTTCAACGGGTGAAAAGGAAGTAAAGACAAATGCGTTTGTTGAGCCTCTGCGCTACAAAAACAAGGTGTATGTCGGAGGTCAGTATCATTATCTGGGATTCAAGAGAAGTGAAAAATACCTTTACATCGGCTTGCCCGAACACGAGCTTTCGGAAAATGCAACCGTAATAGAAATGCACTGCCGGAAATATATTGTTAAGAGATGCGAAACATATTATGTAGATGACCGCCCTGTTTATGTCTGGGCAATTTTACTGCCTTACGGCACAGCACTGGAGGATGATTATGAATCAGATTGAGAAACAGGTTGACCGGATTATAGCCGCTTTAAAGCTCAACGAGGAGCTGAAATCGGTGAGGTTTGTCAGAGAGTACGGCTCGCACAATATTGAAAATCCCGTAAGCGGTCTGCTTGCTGTTGTGTCGGTTACGGACACCTCGCTTTCAAAAAGCTATATCGGCGGATATCTTTCTTCAACAATCAAGGGCGACAGCTATGCGGCTAAGGTCGAAATCAGGGTGTACGCTCCTGCAACCGAGAACGGCAGCGGCTTGTCGGAAATTGTAAGCGAACTGCTGACAGGACTCAAAAAGGCTGACAGTCAGAAGATTATCGTTGAGTCGGACGCATCACCTATTGCCTTTGACGCAGATATGAACGCAATTTACCGTACTGTGCATTTTGAAATTGAATTCTGCCTTTGTGAGGAGGGATAGCGTGGCTGATTTTGCATTTGAAAAGGGTGACGATGTCACAATCAGGCTCAACGGAAAAATTGTCGGCGGAGTTAAAAAGGCAACGTGCAGTATTGAAAACACCTTTTACGATATTTCACAGTTTCTTACCGACGTACCCGTTGAGAGAATCAAGGGAAAAAGATACAATATTGAGCTTGTTATGAATAATGTCGGAAAGCTCGACTTCTTGCAGGGACAGAGCTTTGAAAAGCTTGAAATTTTCAACACTAAAAAGATTGTCACTTACACCGACTGCTTTGTAACAAGCGTTACTGCAAACATAAGCGCAAATAACGCTGTTGAATATACGGTGAAAATTACTGCAAGCGAGAGGAGAGAAATATGACGGAAATTAATCAGGCTTTGCTCAGCACTGCCGAAAAATACACACAGGGCGTTGACGTTGAAAACATGAGCGAGCTGCTTGAACAGGAGAGCAGAAGATACAGCACAAGGCTTGCTGAGGAAGAGGAGGCAAGACTGCGATGAAGCTTGTACCTATGAGATTCAAGGGTGTGCAGTGGCACCATAACCCGAAGGAGATTGTCTTTGCGTGCGACAAAAGCGTAAAGGAGCTTAACTCGCCGAACGGTACCTCGTACATACAGAATATGGGCAGAAAAAATATGATAATCAGCGGAACGGGCGAGCTTTACGGAACGGACTGCCTTGAACAGTTTGACAGACTTCTTTCGCTTTTCAGGCAGGGTGGACAAGGTGTGCTTGCAATTCCGAAAATCACGCCCGTTTATGCTGTGTTTGAAAGCCTTAAAATCAAGGGCGAGCCAAAGCCCGATGTGCTTGAATACAGCTTTGTGTTCAGAGAGGTTATGGAGGAAAAACAGCAGGATAAGACAGAAAATTATACAGCCAAAGAGGGAGAATGTCTGTGGGATATTTCCTATAAATTTGACGTGCCGATTGATACGCTTGTAAGGCTTAATCCGAGCGTAAAACGTCCCGATATTCCGCTTGACGGAAAGGAGATAAGGCTTTGCTGAAATTTATGATTACATATTCCGACAAAAGCGAAAAATTACTTGACAATGTGCTGACGGTAATTCTGAACGCTGACGTTGAAGTGCCTGCCGATGATTTGACAATCACGATTCCGTATGATGAAAAAACAAGCGAAAACGCAGATTTTCTTACGGCATTTCTTGATGAAAAAACGGTTTTTAAAGGTCAGATTGACGAAATTATCGGCATAAAAAGCACTGACGGAGCAATTACGAAAATTACGGCGAGAAGTCCGTCAGCGTTTTTGCTTGACAACGAGGCAGAGCCGTTGACATACATTAACCCCTCGGCTGATTTTATTTTCAGCAGACATTTAAAACCGTTCGGACTGACTGAATATGACGCAGACGACGTTCCGTTTTTCGGAACACTTAAAATCGACAAGGGTATGACTCACTGGCAGGTTTTCAGAAATTTCTGCATTAACCGCTACGGCTCAGAGCCGAGAATTACCGGAGAGGGCAAGGCTTATTTTAAAGGATTTGAAAGCGGTGAAACGATGTTTTTCGGCAAAGACGGAATTGAGTACACCGCAATAAGAGAAAGCAAAAGACGTTTTAAGCTGATTTCGGAGGTCAGGCTCAAGCTTACCGAGTCGGGCACGTACGGCGGAAACATAAAAAATGAAAATCCCGAATGTAAGAGCATTGAGCGTGTGCGTTACGTCAACGCAACTGCGGACAAGACCACGATTCAGACTGCCGATAATATTATCAGCAAAAGCAACAGCGACAGCTATTCAATTGCGCTTGACTGCGTCGGTTGTCTGATTGAGAGTGTTGGCAGAAGTGCTGTTTTAGATGACGATATGTTCGGCAGAATTGAAAACCTCACTGTCAGAAAAATAAGATATTCAGTTGGCAGTGACGGTGAAAAAACTACGGTTACACTTGGAAAGGAGAGATTCTGATGTGGCTGATGAACTACATAACAAAAAATTCCCTTACTTCGCCGAGTGCGGTCAAGGGAAACGTAAACAAAAATGACAAGGACGGCACTGCCGTTGTTTCCTCGGGCGAGCACAAAAGGCTTAAATCCTGCTTTCCTTACGGAATTATAAGCATTCCTCCTACGGGTGAACGTGCAGTTGTACTTCCGCTCGATGACGGCGAAGTTGGACTCGGCGTGATTGCAGGAAATGTAAATCTTGAAGAGGGCGAGCTTATGCTTTACTCAAAGGGCGGAGCGTCAATTGTCCTCAAAAACGACGGCAAGGTGCTTGTAAACGGACAGGAGCTGTCATTATGACGGACGTAAAAATCAAAAACGGTGACGCTGTTGTTGACAGCACCGGCAGATATGAAATGATTTCAGATAAGGACGCACTTTTTCAGCGTGCGCAAATCTGTATCGGTGCAAAGCTCGGAAGCTTTATTTATGACAGACAAACAGGCTCGGAGATAAGGAACATAGACGCAGAAAGCGAACTTGCAAAAGAAAATGCTGAGCTTATAATCAACGAGGCTCTTGCACAGTTTGAAGATACAAAAGCCGCAGTGCTCGAGTACGGCGACACAATCAGGCTTACAATTACAATAGACGGCGAAAGCAGAGATACGGAGGTGCATTTATACGGAAACATATAACGAAATTTATCAGAGAATGAAAGCTAAATACGAGCAGGAGAGCGAAACGGAAATTGACGAAAAAAGTGACGTTGCAATAAGACTTAAGGTGCTCGCAGGTGAAATTTACAACGCTCAGGTTAATTTTGAGTGGCTTAAAAATCAGATGTTTGCCGACACTGCAAGCGGTGAATACCTTGACTACATTGCAAAACAGCGTGGACTTGAACGCAAAAAGGCGGTAAAGGCGCAGGGTGAGATAATTTTCAGCATTTCACAGGCTGTTGACCACAATATTATCATTCCGCTCGGAACGGTTGTAGCTACCGACGACAGCTCTCCTGTAAGATTCTGCACAACCGAGGAGGAAGAAATTTCCGCAGGAAACACGCTTGTAAGCGTTTACGCCGAGGCGGTAAATGCAGGACGTTCAGGAAATGTCAAAAAGGACAAGGCTACTGTGGGTGTAAGCGTGCCGACAGAAATTGAAACAGTCAGAAATCCCGTTGCTTTTACGGGCGGTGAGGACGAAGAAACCGACAGTGAGCTGCGTGAACGCATAAGAAGTACGTTTGTAAATCAGTCGAACGGAACAAACAAGGCGTATTACGAAAAGCTTGCTTTAGCTGTTGAGGGTATTGCAAAAGCGTCGGCAGTTGCAAATGTGAGAGGTTCGGGAACGGTGAATCTTTACGTTTGTGCAAGCGACGGTGATGCCGACAGCAGTGCAATGGCAAAACTTCAGGCAATTGTTGACAAGGAACGTGAGCTTAATGTTGATGTAGTGGTGTATAACGCAGTTTCGGTAAGCTATGATATTATTGTAAAAATTACTGCCAAAAACGGCTATTCGGAGTCCGAGGTTATACAGACCTGTAAAACAGCGTTTGAAAAATATGTCAACTCAATCCCGATAGGCGGAAAATTCTATCTTTCGGCTTTGGGCAAGGCGTTAATGGAAACCGACTGCGTTGAAAATTACGAATATGATGCAGATATGCAGAACAGGACTCTTTCTGGTTCACAACGCTTTAAAGCAGGTACTGCGGATATCATGGTGGTATGATGAGCAGCTACGATTCAATGAAAGAAAAGCTCAATTCAGTCGGAATTTACAGCATTGACGAAAGCTCAAATATTTCAAAGGAGCTTACTGCCTGTGCCGAAGGACTTGACAGCCTTTTTGAAAATCTCGACGCTATGACAAAGGAGTACTTTATCGAAACGGCAGAAAATTTCGGCATTGTACGCAGGGAAAAATTCCTCGGTAAGGAGAAAACGGAGTATTCAACCGAAAAACGAAGAGAGATGCTCGAACTTCAGGAGCAGAATATGGGCGGCAAATGTACTCCCGACGCTTTTTCCGATATTCTGAGGAGCTGCGGTCTGACGGACTTTGCATTTGTTGAACAACCGACTGATTATAAGCTGACGGTCAACATAAACGATACGCTTTCGCAGGAGCAGAAAAAGATTGTAACAGAGAGGATAAACCTTGAATTTCCTCTGCATCTGACTATAGAAATCAATTTTTCGGAATAATATCCGCAAATAAAAACCGCAGGGTGCGTTTATCAGAGCACTCTGCGGTTTAATTATTTGTTATATGGTTATTCGGCTACAAAAGTTCCGCTGTAGTCGTATGCATCTCCGTCACTGAAAAAACTTAAATCAAGCCAGATTTTTTTAGTGTCATTCGGTACGGAATAGTCAAAGGTAATCTCTTTCTTTTCGTTCGGTTCAAGAACAATATAGTCAGAATAGATATCGTCGTTTTCAAGATTGTCCGACAGCCAATAGAGCGAAGTGTTACCATCAGCATCCGTTGCGTCACAATATACATAGGAAAGCGTGATATATTCATCGGTTGTGTTTTCAAACTCAAATACAAACTTTGTACGGCTGTTGCCTGTTTTGTTTTCTTCTGCCGACTTGTCCCTTTCAAACTTCGTAAGGGTAATCTTACAGTCGGAAAGCTCCTTGGTTTCGCCGATTTTGTGAGTTTCAACGTCGTCTATATATTCTGTGTCGGGATAGTATTCGTCGTCGATGTAGTAGTCATCGTAATAATCCGAATTATCCCCGAACAAATCGGTGATGATTGACTTGTTATACGTGCAGGCTGAATAAACGCTGATAACTGCGCCTGCAACAATGACAGCGGCAATAAGACAGGTCAGGACAATCGGCAGAGCCTTGCTTTTCTTTTTCGGTGCGCTGCTGTACTGTGGGGGAGCAGGATATGCAGGAGGTACAGGCATTCCGCCCTGCGGCATATTCGGAGCACCGCTCTGAAAATCATTCTGAAACGGATTTGTATCATTTACGGGTGGTTGTGGTTGATAGTATGCATTTGGATTGTTTACAGGTGTTTGTGGTTGGGTGTACGGATTATTATAGCCAAAGCCTGAGTTAAAGTCAGCATTGTTCGGCTGATTGAAGCTTTCAGGCTGAAAATTATTGTTTGCCGGTGCGCTTTCATACGGATTCGGATTTGTATTAACAGGCTTTTCGGGCATTTTTGTGCCGCACATTGCGCAGTATTTGTCGTCGCAGTTATAACCGCAGTTGGGACATTTCATAAAATCACTCCTTATTGTGTTATTATGAATATTACATTTCAAGTATATAATAGAACAAATTTAAACAAAAGTCAACATAAATTATATAAAAAGAAAGAGTGGTGATAAGCTTTTGATTGAGTATTATACACAAAAAACCATTTAAAAACGATTGACATATGTTTATATTTATGCTAATATAAAAGTGTATTAAAAGAATTAATACAATAAGACTATATTGAACTTATCGCTGTAAAAAACGAATATACAAACCATCTTATTTATCAAGGGGTGAATTTATATGAAAAGAAAAATAAAGCTGAAGGTTGTATTTGCCGTATTATTGTTTTTGCTGTTGGTCTTTATCGGTATCATAGCTTTTAAACTTTTTTCTAAAAATAATAACTTCTCTGCTGACGCCGATACAGGATTTTACAGCGGCAGATGTATGACCTACAACAACGGTATTCTTACTGTAAAGGACTCCAATTACGGGTATGTTGATACATATGATTTAAGAGAGAATAAAAAAAGTAAAACTGACATACCGATGCAGGAAATATACCATAATTATGTTAAGTACGGTACAAAGATAGCTTATGTTGATACGGTAGCAGAAAGAGTTTCCCGAGAGGAAGTAATGTCGGGTTATAAGGACAGAGTATATTTATATATTTATGATACTGAGGATAAATCAGAAAAAGAAGTTTTTGATAATTGCCAAGAGATAGTTTTTTGTAAAAATTCGGTTGCATATTCAGACGAAGAACAAAATATTTTACTTTATTGTTTTGATTCGGGAGAAACAGAATTATTGTGCGAAAAATTCGACGGAAAAATTGCAGACGCTTCTGCAATGAACGATTATCTGTATATTATCAGTGAGCGTGGAAGCAAAACGTTTATTACAATTTTCAGTGTTACAACAAAAAGCCAAACGGCCGAGTTAGAAATTGAAGAAAACCTGAAGGATTATATAATAATACCAAATGATGAGCAAATCGCCGTGCACCCTGTAGGAAATTTCAAGGATTTGAGATTTTACGATTTTTCGGGGAATAAAACTGTGAGTGACCTTTCGCACTCTGATTTGCTTCCATCCGAATTAAATGTATTTAATAAAGATTATCAGTATAATTCTGTCAGGAGAAAAGAAACATCAATATTTTATGACAGAACACTTTTCAGTCCGAACAACGGATTGTATCAGACAAACAATATAACAGGCGAAACCGTAAAATTGTCGTACGGGTGTTATTTTGAGGAAATTCTGGCAACGGATAATTATGTGTATTGCTGTGAAATAGACTATGTAATTTCTCAGGGAATAATAAAAACCGATATTTCCACAGGCTACACATTACTACAGATACCTGTAAACAAACAGTAAAATTAAGCGGTTTATTGCCTGAAATATTGACTTTGTGAAGGGATATAATTTATGCTATACAGTAAAAATATTCAATTAAAATCAAAAACATCTGCAATTTGTGCTTATCAGATTTTAAAAGAAAATACATATCCGTACTGCGGTGACAGGAAGAATTATGATTTTATCGGAACAATCACCGATAACGGATTTGCGGTTAAAATTGCATTAAGCGGTCTGAGAGAAGTTTTCAGAACGGTTGCAGAGGGCAATTTTCGGGATAACAATGACGGCAATACAGAAATTGTTGCAAAGCTTAGCTTATCTCACGAAACTCTGATTTTTATTTTTATTTTTAATTTTGTTGTGCTGTTGCTTGCAGTATGCCTTGCAATTTTTGACGTGACAAAAATATTCGTTCCGATTATTTTGTTTTTTGGTGCAAATGTTGCCTTTATTTTGGCGGCACGCTCAAATTTTAATACAACAATTCAGCTCATTGAAAAAGCACTGAGGTTTTAGTTTAATAAACTATAATTTAGTGTGGAGTGTGGAGAGTGGAGTTAATGGTCGGTCGAGAGCCTCGACACGCAAATCTCCGAATTTATAATAGTGCGTGTTGTTTGGATAAGTTTATTTGCTAAACTAATTTTTGATATATC
>JBJFHX010000039.1:0-5183 GCA_051893995.1 Ruminococcus sp. | reverse complement strand
ACGGCATCCCTGACGTCCCGTTTCATAAATTGCAACGCAATTTATGAAATATGGCTGTAAATGAAACGTTTGTTGTTATCTATCGGGCAGCCACACAGGGCTGCCCCTACGTAATATATTATATCAATTCGTTTAAATTACTCCGTAGGGGCGACCCTGCGTGGTCGCCCGAAACGTTACCTATATATCAATCTATAATTCGGTCAACCGTTTTTACCAAAATAACCGACTTTTCCACTCGAAATGCCCGTCGAGGCACTCGACAAATTATAGTTTAGCAGAGCGTGTGTTTACTGAAAACAAAGCTGAATTAAGGGCGTAAAAATAAAAATTAAATTAAATTTTCGGAAATTGCATAGAAATATGCAATTTTTTTCGTTTTTTCACTGTAAGTGGAGGTGAAAAAATGATTATATACCAAATGAAAAAACCGATTGAGTGTTACGACACCGACTGCGTGGGAGTTACAGGCGACAACATCGCCTATACTCAGTACTTCTACATCAAGGACGTGTCTGACGACTCAATCAGCTTCACGCTTCACCTGCGCTTTGCAGACGGAAGTGTAAACTCTGTTATCCCCGACCTTGTCATTCCCGATGGCGAGGGTACGGAAATAAGGTGGATTGTCAAGAAAAACGACATCTTTAAGCACGGCTACTTTGAGCTTCAGATTGAGGGCAGAAACGAATTAGGACTTGTCTTTCAGACCGAAATCGTCAGGCTCTATGCCGATGAAAGTCTGCCTGTTGAGGACAGGGAGTACGAAAATCCCAATTCGGAAACTTTAAAGCTGCGTGATGAGGCGTACGCTGCACTTGAAGAAATGAAAAAACAGCAGGCGCAGATTGAGGATAACGTAAAAAAGATTGAGCAGACCGACCTTAATAATAAGGCTGACAAAGCGACAACTCTTGCAGGTTACGGAATCACCGACGCATATACAAAGACGCAGTCCAATATGCTGTTTGGTTGTCATTCAACCATTACGTTTGATGAAAATTACATACCGCTGACATTTGTAAATAATACTGCGTTACGCCCTGATACTTTTGCAACCGATAAAGATAAAATCAAATATGTATTTATCTCGTCAATTGTCACGACTGTCGACAGCGGAACGTTTGCAGGCTGTACAAACCTGACGGAAGTGTATTTCGGCGGCGAGTTCAGCGAAAATATTGAGGGCCGTATTTTTGCTCCGATAAGAGCAGATGTGCCGACTGTTGAGAAATTTGTCAGCTTAAACAAGTGCGAAATATCGGATTACCTGATACGGGCAATTATGGCGGTGAATGAAGTTACAAAATCAATAAATGAAACTGAACTGCCCTTGTGCGAAAAGCTTGAAAACAAGGTTTCCGATAAATCTGCAATTAATGACAGAGAATTGAGCTATCCTTCAATAAAATATCTTGACGAGTATTACTATGATTTTGAAGAGACAGACAATTTATTATCTGAAAAATACGACAGCTCAAACATCGAAACAGGCAGCGGAAGTCTGACGGTTTACACGCAGAGTGCAATTGATACGGAACTTATAAAGTCCTGTACATTTGACTATCAGAAAACAGGAAAAGTTGTAAACATATTTTTCAATATTGTTTTCAACGCAGGTTCAATAGCTTATCTGCAATTTACAGGACTTCCGTTCAAAGGCAATACTACGAGTGACCAGAACAGAGCCATTACTGTAACAAATAAAAATACGCAGGCAACAACTTATCCTGTCGGAAGCTGGCTTACGTTGAATTTCGGTACGGCAAAGACCTTTGCTCAGGACGAAACGCTCAAAGGTGTAGTTACAATACAAATCAGTTAAGGAGGTTCATTATATTATGGAAATTAAAGAAAAAATTGCACTTGATATGCTGACAACCGACAGCGTGTCAGTTTTAAAACAGCAGTATATAACGGTTGACGGAACGGACATAAAGGTCGGCGAGAACGTGCGCAATGCATATATGAACACGCGTACCGAGCGTGAAATGCTTAAATCAAAACTTCCCGATGAATTTTACAATGCCGTAATTGCGGTGTGGGGAAATTCGCCGACAATTGCAGAGCCGATTGTTGAATAAAATAAATCTGCCCGAAGCATTTTAGATTTCGGGCAGATTTTGTTTTATTATTATCTTTTTTAGTGAGCTAAACTGTAATTTAGTGTGGAGTGTGGAGAGTGGAGTGTGGAGTTAAGGGTCGCTACGCTCCGTATTTATAATAATGCGTGTTGTTTGGATAAATTAGTTTGCTGAATTAATGTTGATATATTGGTAACATTTATTTTTTAAGTGTAGGGAACAGTCTTGACTGTTCCGCAGGGTTACAGCTGACCTATGGGTAATCGGAACGGTCAAGACCGTTCCCTACATTAGTTAAAAATACAAAAATCCACACCTGCGGCAACGCCGCATATAAATTAATTCGGGAACTAAACCTTTGAATTATCGCAATCTATCCACTCGACCTCAATTCCGAATTCCGCATTCCGAATTCCGCATTTAAAGAAATTATGGTTTATCTGACAAATTGAGCTGATTATTGTATCTTATTTAAAGAGACAGTCAAATTAATTTATTACGGCTTTTCACCTGTTAAAAATTCAATACTTCGCTCAATTGAATCCTTTGAACTTCCCCATTCCTGCCCCTTGCTTCTGTAGTCAAACATTGAGCAGAAATGAGTGATGTCGCCCTTAAGCGACTCAAGATAATTCTTGGTGAGTGCGGCTGTTTCTGCGTGAAAATCAGCAAGATGCTTTGACGGCATACCGCCCTTGCCTGTTGCTGTTTCCATTATAAATGAATAGTGCTTTAGGCAGATAAACGGCTGTTCATTATAGAGCTTTCGAAACTCCTCGCCCTTTGCCCATTCAACAAAAATCGTCGCCATAAAGTGTCGCATATCCCACTCAATTCTGTCGCAGACATAGCAGGAGTCAAGCTCGGCTTTTATTCCTTCAAGCTGTTTTTTGTCGGGTTTTCCTTTGAGCTTTTTCGGCATATAGTTGTCGATAATTTCCTGTAGGTGGCTTTCAAGAATAAGTGCGTTGGGCAGCTTCTGACCGCTTTCAAACATCTGAGAAAAATGTCGGTGGCAAAAGCCCTTTTTGTTTGTTTCAATCCTGATGTTAGGCTCCATCATAGCGTCGCCCGTAATGAACTTAACATACTGTTCTTCAAGCATTTTTTCCATACGGCAAATCGGACAGCCGTCCTTCGGCATAAAAATATCGTTAATCGGAATTGTACAAATTGTTTCTTTCATCATATTCCTCCGCTTTTTCTGCTGTTTTTATTTTATTGTATCATAAAATGTCGGTTTGTGGTATAATTATTTTTAGGGAGGCGTATATTTATGAAATGCGTTGAATTTGAAAACGGAATAAAGCTTGAGGGTGTAAGTGACCTTGACCTTGCGCAGACGCTCGACTGCGGTCAGAGCTTTCGCTGGACAGAACGTGAGGACGGTTCGTTTGAGGGAATTGCTTTCGGAAGGTTCGTAACGGTAAGACTTGAGGAGAACACCTTATATATATATAATACAACCAGAGAGGATTTTGAGAATATCTGGTACGATTACTTTGATTTATCGCTTGATTACGGAAAAATCAGGGAAGAAATCAGCAGAATCCACCCCGTTTTGTGCGAAGCGGCAAAGTATGCACCGGGAATCAGAATTCTGCGTCAGGAGCCGTATGAGGCTTTGTGTACCTTTATTATTTCACAGAACAACAACATAAAGAGAATAAAGGGCATTGTTCAGAGACTATGTGAAAACTTCGGAGAAAAAATCGACGGCGGATATGCTTTTCCTGCTGCTGAAAAAATGGCTCAGCTTACGCCCGATGACCTTGCCCCCTTGCGTGCAGGATTTCGGAACCGCTACCTTGTCGATGCGGCTCAGAAGGTTTCCTCGGGTGAGGTTGACCTCGAAAAATGCCGTGACTGCGATTATGACAGTGCAAGAGCCGAGCTTATGAAAATTACAGGGGTGGGAGTAAAGGTTGCCGACTGCACACTGCTGTTCGGACTTCACAGAATTGAAGCGTTTCCCGTTGATGTGTGGATGAAACGTGCAATGGAAAAGCTGTTTCCGGATATGAAACCTGATGATTTCGGAGCGTACGCAGGGATTGCACAGCAGTATATTTTCCACTATTCCAGAATGCACCCCGAGCTGTTTGATAACTGAGAATGTAAGTGTTTACATAGTTGTTTGCTCTAAACTTGTTTTTATTTGCTTGATTTAGCAATATACATAATTTCAGATGCCGTTATTTGTTGATAACAAATAACGGTATTGTTGAATTTGCCCTAAAAAATAATCCAAAATTTTACATAAAAAAATATTTTTTTATTTGTACCTTTTATGCGATTATGGTATAATTAAATCGTCAAATAATGCAATTGCACAAAAATTGCAAAAATGTTTACCTTTTAGCGTGAAATATTTTACGGCTGAATATGATTCAGGAATCAACTGTCGTATGTAATATGGCAGACAAAATTATAAAGGAGTAATCACAATGAAAACAATCAAAAAGCAAATTTCCGTTTTGCTTGCGGTAATGATGATTTTGTGTTCGTTTACGGCAATTTCATTCAGCGCAAGTGCTGCGGAAACCACAGGCGGTACAATTACGGTAAATTCAAATCTCTGCGATTCGCAGACCTACAGCTACACAGCTAATGACACGCAGATTGAGGTTACATACTACCTTCAGTGCGACAATATGATTTTGAATATGCAGGGCGGAATTTACTATGACAGCAGCGTTTTAAGCATTGCTGACACAAACACAGCCCAGACAAGCATTCCGGGTTTTGCGTCGGGCAGCTATTTTGTAAACTTCGACCTTACAAACAAGGCTCTGTACAATGCTACAAGTCTTAACCTTTATGACTTCACAACCAAGGGAGTGTTCTTCACTGCTGTATTTGACATTATCGGCAGCGGCGACACAGAAGTAAACCTTGACGTTGACGTAATCACAGCTACAACGGCAAACTCATATGACGATCTCACTGACGCAAGCGACATCGACCTCGTTTACTACGGTGATATTGCGGCAGATAAGTTTGCATTCTCTTCAAGCAGCAAGCTTATCAAGTCTGCAGATTCAGTAACACTTAAGCTTGCAGCACCTACAAGTACAGCTAACAGATATAAGTGGACAA
>JBJFHX010000038.1:0-5198 GCA_051893995.1 Ruminococcus sp. | reverse complement strand
ACGGCATCCTTGACGTCCCGATACGTCACCTATATATCTACTTGAAATTCGGGCAACCGTTTTATCCAAACAATCCGACTTTTCCACTCGATTTGCCTGCGGCGGCTTCGCCGCTAAATTGTAGTTTATACTATTAATTAAGGCTGAGCAGAAGAGATAATCAGAATAAAATACATATACGTGAATAAAAAAGGAGCAAAGCTATGGTTGACGAAGAAAAAATACAAAAAGCTGTCACTATGATTTTAGAGGCTATAGGGGAGAATCCCGAGCGTGAGGGACTGCGTGAAACTCCTCAGCGTGTGGCGAGAATGTACGCTGAATTAACCTCAGGCTATCACGACAGCGCAGAAACTCACCTTTCAAAGGTTTTTACCGCAGAAAATGCCGAGATTGTGCTCGAAAAGGACATTAATTTCCACTCGCTCTGCGAGCATCATATGTTACCTTTCTTCGGCAAGGTGCATATTGCCTATATCCCTGACGGAAAGGTTGTAGGGCTAAGCAAGCTTGCTCGTGTTGTCGAAACTTTTGCAAGACGTTTGCAGATTCAGGAGCAGATGACTAATCAGATTGCAGACGCAATCAATGACGAGCTTTCTCCGAAGGGCGTTTTTGTAATTATTGAAGCCGAGCATACCTGTATGACGATGAGGGGAATTAAGAAAATCGGCAGTAAAACTGTTACGGTAGCGTCAAGAGGAGAATTCAAGGACAATCTGCAGATGCAGAAAAATATACAGGAGTTAATAAAGCTTTGATTCGGGTAAATAAAATTCTTAATAACAGCCTTTTTAGCAGTTGTATGCAGGAGATAGACGAGGCTGAAAAAGAGCGTATTTTCTGCGGACACGGTATTGAGCACCTGCTCAGTGTTGCAAGAATTATGCAGATAACTGCCCTTGAAAACAATATTGACATTGACAAGGAAATAATCTACGCTTCTGCCTTGCTTCACGACATAGGCAGGGCAAGAGCTTACCGCCTGCACACCGACCACGCAGCGGAAAGCGCAGAAATTGCACGTGAGATTTCAGAAGCTTGCGGCTTTGAAAAAGCAGAAACCGACGAAATAGTTAATGCAGTTTTGCATCACAACGACAGCGAAAAATCAAGCGAGCTTTGCACTTTGCTCAGAACTGCCGATAAGCTGAGCCGAAACTGCTTTGCCTGCAAAGCGTATGGGGAATGTAACTGGAGCGAAAATAAAAAGAATAAGGGAGTAACCGTATGATAATAAGAGGCAAGGAATTTGACGTAAAAAACAATGTGTATATTATGGGAATTTTAAACGTGACTCCCGACTCGTTTTCCGACGGCGGAAATTTTAACAGCCTTGACAAGGCGTTGTATCACACCGAGGAAATGATTGCCCAGGGCGCAGATATTATCGATGTGGGCGGTGAATCAACAAGACCCGGTCATACAAAGATTTCGGACGAGGAGGAAATTGAGCGTGTTGCTCCGATTCTGTCTGCAATCCGTGAGCGTTTTGACGTTCCTGTGTCGCTTGACAGCTACAAAAGCAGTGTTATCAGGGCGAACTTAGGACAAATCGATTTGATTAACGACATATGGGGACTTAAATATGATTCCAAAATGGCTGAGGTAGTGGCAAAGTCGGATTTGCCCTACTGCCTTATGCACAACAGAAAGAACAGCGAATATAACAACTTTTTCGAGGACTTTATGGCTGATATAAAGGAAAGCCTTGAAATTGCCGAAAAAGCAGGTATAAAAAAAGAGAATATAATACTCGACGGCGGAGTTGGCTTTGCAAAAAGCTGTGAGCAGAATTTGCAGGTAATCAACCGCACCGACGAGCTTTGCAGTTTAGGCTATCCCGTAATGGTTGCAACCTCAAGAAAATCGGTAATCGGTCTTACTCTCGACAGAGAACTGAGCGAACGTGTAATCGGTACTGTTGCGACTACCGTAATCGGCGTTATGAAAGGCGCATCATTCGTGCGTGTTCACGACATTTCCGAAAATTATGACGCAATCCGAATGACAAAATCCGTTCTGGAGGAAAGAAAATGGATAAAATAACTTTGCAGGGAATTGAATTTTACGGCTATCACGGCGTTTTGCAGAGTGAAAAGGAGCTTGGGCAGTCATTCAGCGTTGACTGTGAGCTTTATCTCGACACTTCTCTTTGCAATGATGATTTGAACAAAACGGTCAATTACGCAGACGTTGCGTGTGAAATAGTATCATTTTGCAGGGAGAACAGATATGATTTGCTCGAAACCCTTGCAGACAGCCTTGCAAAGCATATTTTAGTGAAATATCCTTTAATCAACGAGCTTAATCTTACGCTTCACAAGCCGCACGCTCCTATTTCTACAGCATTTGACGACGTGTCGCTGAATATTACAAGGGGCTGGCACATCTGCTATCTTGCAATCGGCTCAAACTTAGGTGACCGTGAGAAAAACCTCAATACCGTATGGAGCGAGATTGAGAAAAATCCGTATATCAAGGGCATTTGCAAGTCTGACTATATCGAAACCGAGCCTTACGGAGTTGAGGACCAGCCCGACTTTTTGAACGGCGCAATAAAAATCAGTACGATTCTGACTCCCCGTGAACTGCTGAAGTTCTGTAACGATACCGAAATGCTCTGCGGCAGGGTGAGAACAAGGCACTGGGGCGAAAGAACGCTTGACGTTGACATTCTGATGTATGACGACGAAGTGATTTTTACCGATGATTTGAAAATTCCGCACCCCGAAATGCACAAGCGAGCTTTTGTTTTACAGCCGCTTGCGCAGATAGAGCCGTATCTGATTCATCCGGTCAGAAAAATGAATGTAACCGAATTATTGGAGCTGGTAAATAAAGGTGAGTGATTATGAATTGTATTGCGGCTGTTGACAGCAACTGGGCAATCGGAATTGATAACAGACTTCTGTTCCATATTCCGCAGGATTTGCATTTTTTTAAAGAAAGGACTGTCGGAAAAACAGTGATTATGGGTAAAAATACCCTGCTGTCACTGCCCGAACAAAAGCCTCTTTCAAACAGAAAAAATATCGTTCTGAGCACAAGCCTTAAGGAAAAAGACTTTATTGTCTGCAAAGATTCAGAAAGCCTTTTTGAAAAAATCAAAGGCTATGACAGCAATGAATTATTTGTCATAGGCGGCGAGCAGGTTTACAGATTGCTCCTGCCGTATTGCAGTACAGCGTATATCACAAAGGTAAACGCAGAAAAGCCTGCAAACAGGTTTTTCCAAAACCTCGATTTGTCCGAAAACTGGGAAATGACCTTTAAGGGAGAAACACAAGTATATAACGGAATTGAATTCTGCTTTTGCGAATACAGAAACACCCGACCGAAAAAGATTTAACTTATTGATTCAGCCGAAATTGCTTTATGAGCATTTTGGCTGTTTTATTTATAAATAGATTTTTTTATCATAATTAAAGCGTTTTGGTGAATACATAGAAATTGTCAAATGGCATTTCTTTGCGTTGAATTTTGTCCGTTTCGTGCTAAAATATATTTAAATGCAATTCAAAGAATGAGGTGTATTTCGTGGAAACGCTTGAGATTTTGAAAAACCTCGCCATAATCCTGATTGCGGCAAAGCTTTGCGGACTTGTTGTGCGCAAGCTTCACGGACCGCAGGTTGTCGGCGAGATTATTGCAGGACTTATCGTAGGTCCCTGTCTGCTTAACTTCGTTCAGTACGATGTTTTTATTGCAGGTATGGCTGAAATCGGCGTAGTACTTCTTATGTTTGCCGCCGGTCTGGGAACGGATCTGAAAGAGCTTGTCAAAACAGGCTTTGTGTCGTTTATGATTGCGCTGGCGGGTGTTGTCGTGTCAATTTTCGGAGGTGCGGCAATTTACCTTGGATTCGGCTTTGGAGAGCCGGGAACACAGATGCTTGAGGCGATTTTTGTCGGTACAATTCTTGCCGCAACCTCGGTAAGTATCACCGTTCAGGCGCTAAAGGAAATGGGACACCTTAAAGGCAAGGTAGCCACCACAATTCTTTCGGCGGCAGTAATTGACGACGTAATCGGCATTGTACTGCTTACCGTTGTAATCGGCTTTAAAGACCCGAAGGTTCAGCCGCTGAACGTCTGCATAAATATCGTTATTTTCTTTGCACTTGCAGTTGTGCTCGGCTTTGCTCTGTATTTTCTGTTCAAGTGGCTCGACAAGCGTTGGCCTCACTCAAGAAGAATCCCGATTTTCGGACTTGCGCTCTGTTTTGCGTGTGCATACTGCGCAGAAGAATTTTTCGGAATTGCCGACATTACAGGCGCATACGTTGCAGGTATTATCCTCTGCAACATCAAGGATTCGCCCTATATTGAAAGAAAAATGGACGTAAGCTCCTATATGATTTTCGGTCCAGTTTTCTTTGCAAGCATAGGACTTCAGACAAGCTTTGATAACTTTGATATGTCTATGCTGTGGTTCTCAATTGCGCTCGTTGCCGTTGCACTTGTCACAAAGGTTGTCGGCTGCGGCGGTACGGCAAGGCTTTGCAGATTCAATACAACCGACTCTCTTAAAATCGGCGTCGGTATGATGAACAGGGGAGAGGTCGGACTTATTGTCGCCAAAAAGGGACTTGATACGGGACTTATGTCACCCGAGTTTTTCACTCCCGTAATCATTCTGATTATCGTTTCATCACTTGCAACTCCGATTCTGCTCAAGCTGATTTACACAAAGTGGCCCGATAAAAAGCCTGACAATGCACTTAATGCACCCGACGAAAAAGAAAAGGTTTATCCGCAGGAGTCAATCGGCGCAACAGCAAATATAACAGCAGACCAGTTTCAGGACAATAACGAGGAATAAATATTATAAATGAAAAGCGGTACAGTCAACACAATCGACTGTACCGTTATTGTTTTATTAAGTTTGGTCGAGTACCTCGATGGGCAAATCGAGCGGAAAAATCGGATTGTTTGGATAAAACGGTTGCCCGAATTATAAATTGATATATCGGTAACGTTTCGGGACGTGTAGGAACCCGTCCCCTACGTATATAGAGGAAACATTTGTATTATAGCCGTAGGGACACGGCGTGCCGTGTCCCTATTGACTATCAAACGCAACCGATTATATCGACATTATCGTTACAAACATTTGTGTAGTACTGTGTTAATTCTAAAAATTATCAATTTTGTTATGAAAATAACCACACTCAAATGTAGGGAACGGTCTTGACC
>JBJFHX010000037.1:0-5283 GCA_051893995.1 Ruminococcus sp. | reverse complement strand
ACCGAGTTTTATATCATATCCGACTTATATAACGGACTAAAAAATTATAGTTTAACTTATTAAAAGGGATAACCATAATTAATTATAAATAGTCAAGGCGGTGAAAAAATGAACAAGGATAAAAAGAGATTTCTGGAGTGTCTGTCAATGCAGTATCCCACAATTGACAGCGCCGCAACAGAAATTATAAATTTACAGTCAATTCTTAATCTGCCAAAAGGAACGGAGCATTTTCTCTCGGATATTCACGGAGAATACAAGGCTTTTTCTCACGTTCTGCGAAACGGCTCGGGTGCGGTAATGAAGAAAATAAACGACGTTTTCGGCGATAACCTCACATCATCGGAAAAGAAAGAGCTTGCATCTCTCATTTACTATCCTATTGAAAAGCTTGAGTATATCAAGTCGGAAAGCCTGAATACGTATGACTGGTACCGCACAACGCTTTACAGACTTGTGTCGGTGTGCCGTACCGTTTCGTCAAAGTACACACGCTCCAAAATCCGCAAGGCACTTCCCGACAGCTTTAATTATGTAATTGAGGAGCTTATCACCGAGAAAAAAGAGGTTCTCAACAAAACCGCTTATTACGAGGAAATCATCAATACAATCATAGAAATAGGATATGCCGACAAGTTTATTGAGGAAATGTCAAACCTGATTCAACGCCTTGTTATCGACCATCTCCATATTATCGGAGATATTTACGACAGAGGGTCAGGCTCTCATTTTGTAATGGAACGCCTTTGCAATTACCACTCGCTTGATATTCAGTGGGGCAACCACGACGTTTTGTGGATGGGCGCATCGGCAGGACAGACCGCCTGTATTGCAAATATTGTGCGCACAAGCCTTTTGTACGACAATGTTTCCGTGCTTGAAAACGGCTATGGAATAAGCCTTCTGCCGCTTATGCTCTTTGCTATGAAAATCTACAGCGACGACCCCTGTACGCAATTTAAAATCAGGAGCAAAAACAGCAACGCTTCCGAAATAGGGCTTGAAATGAAGGCTCACAAGGCAATTTCGATTATTCAGTTCAAGCTTGAAGGACAGCTCGTAAGCGAGCATCCCGAATATAAAATGGAGAAAAGAAAGCTGTTGCATAGGATTGATTTTGCGAATAAAACGGTTGAGCTTGACGGCAGAAAATATCCTCTTACCGACTGCAATTTCCCGACCGTCAATCCCGATTGTCCGTATGAGCTTACGGAAGAAGAAAAGGAAGTCGTAAGAAAGCTCAGATACGCCTTTGTAAGCTGTGAAAAGCTGAAAAAGCATATTAGCCTTTTGCTTAACAAGGGCAGTCTGTACAAGGTGACAAACGGCAATCTGCTGTTTCACGGATGTATTCCCATGACCTCTGACGGTAAGTTCCGCAAGACCGATATACTTGGTGCTCCGCTCTGCGGAAAGGCTCTGTACGACAGACTGGAAAGCTGTGCAAGAAAGGCTTTCCTCTCTGTAAATGAGATTGAGAGGAAAAACGGCAGAGATATACTCTGGTACCTGTGGAACGGTGCCGACTCACCGCTTTACGGCAGAGATAAAATGACCACCTTTGAACGGTACTTTATTTCCGATGAAAGCACCCACGTTGAAACAAAGGACATTTACTACACCCTGATTGACAACAACGAAACCGCCGAGAGAATCTTCGATGAGTTCGGCGTAAAAGGCGAGAACAGGCACATAATAAACGGTCACGTGCCCATACACCATCAAGAGGGTGAAAATCCCGTAAAATGCGGCGGCAGAGTCATAATCATTGACGGTGGATTTTCACGTCCGTACCACAAGGTTACGGGAATTGCAGGCTATACCCTGATTTACAATTCCTACGGACTTATGCTTACCGCTCACGAACCGTTCCGCTCAGTCGGCGAGGCGATAAAAGACTGTACTGATATGCAGACGCACAGAGTTGCCTCCGAGGTGGCAGACAGGAGAATCCTTGTAGGCGATACCGACAACGGTGCAAAAATCAAAGAATCAATCAGCGATTTAAAAGAGCTTATCAACGCCTATCGTTCGGGTGAAGTCCGCCAGAACAAGCATAGGTAAATTTTGAAAGCACCAAATAAATCACGTATAAAAACTGCACCTCACGTCTGTAAGATATGAGGTGCAGTTTTTGTTTTTGAATTTATGAGTACAATGTAACTTACCTGTCAAAAAATGCAACTTGCTTTTGTTGAATTTAAATTCTGTTTCTGTTATGATAGAATAAGGTTACATCAGGGAGGTCAGACAATGTTCAGGATAACGATTACGCAAATCGGCGAAAACGATGAGGAAGAAATCATCGTGAAATGCCGTGAAATCAACGACGAGGTGCTCTCGATTGTCGAACGGCTCAAAAAGAATGAGGCTATGCTGCTCGGCAGCAGGGACGGCGAGATGTTCCGCATTGCGCCAAAGGATATTTACTACATTGAGTCGGTTGACAACAAAACCTACATTTATCTTCAGAAAAACGTCTATGAGTCAAAGCTCAAGCTTTACGAGCTTGAAGAACAGCTCGGCAGCACAAAGCTGTTTCGGTGCTCGAAGGCTATGATACTGAATATTTCAAAAATCCGCTCTGTATCGCCGTCAATCAACGGAAGGTTTGAAGCAAAGCTTACAAACGGCGAAACGGTAATAA
The DNA here is from genome assembly GCA_051893995.1 of Ruminococcus sp. Lineage (GTDB taxonomy): Bacteria > Bacillota > Clostridia > Oscillospirales > Acutalibacteraceae > Ruminococcoides. The sequence continues at coordinate 2,636 of JBJFHX010000037.1, read as the reverse complement.
TTTCACGCCAGTATGTGCCGAATCTGAAAAAACGTCTTGGAATGTGAGGGATAATAATGAAAGATACAGTTAAACTTGTAATTTCGCACTTTTTTATAATATCAACAGGGGTTTTCTTTATAATCAGCCTTTCAAACCTGCTTTTTGAGGGCAACGAGCCGTTGTCGCCCGAGGTTCCCTGGCAGGTGCTTCTGACAGGTATTCTGGGAGCGTTGCCGACGTTTTTGTTCAGCTTTAAAAACGAGCCGACGAAAAAGCAGTTCAGGGTGAGAACGGTAATTCATTTTATTGTAATTGAAGCTGTAGTTATGACCGAGGGAGCACTGTTCGGGTGGTACGGAAGCCTTGCTGACGCTTTGATACTTTTTGTTGTTATTCTTGCTGTTTATCTCTTTGTATGGGGTTACAGCTATTTTATGAATATAAATCTTGCTAAGGACATCAACGCCGCACTCAAAAGATTTAACGAGGACGACGAGGACGAAATTTAATGCATTTCACATAATCAATTCTGCACCTTACATCGGGTTTTGTACCACTCGGTGTAAGGTGTCTTTTTTATTGCTTTTTTGTCTGCTACAATAAGGTCAAGACAGGAGGAAAGCTTATGAAAAAAATAATTGAAGTTCAGAATCTTGTAAAGGATTACAAGGACGTTCATGCAGTGAGGGATATTTCATTCAGCGTTGACGAGGGTTCGTTTTTTGCGTTCCTCGGAGTAAACGGTGCAGGAAAATCTACAACAATCAACATACTCTGTACGGTGCTTGAAAAAACATCGGGCGTTGTAAGGATAGGCGGCTATGACCTTGATACGCAGAAGTCAAAAATCAAGGACTTAATCGGAATTGTCTTTCAGAATCCCGTGCTTGATAAACAGCTCACCGTTAAGGAAAACCTTGTTTCACGTGCGGCATATTACGGATTTACAAAGGCTGAAACGAGGAGCAGAATTGACGAGCTGACGGAAATTTTCAATCTTACCGAAATTCTTAACAGACGTTATGCAAAGCTGAGCGGCGGTCAGCGCAGGAGAGTGGATATTGCAAGAGCGCTTATAAACAGACCGAAAATTCTCTTTCTTGACGAGCCGACGACGGGACTTGACCCGCAGACGAGAATTCAGGTGTGGAGCATTATCCACAAGCTACGCAGAGAAACGGGACTTACGGTGTTTTTGACCACGCACTATATGGAAGAAACTGCCGACTGCGACAACGTTGTGATTATCGACTCGGGCAGAATCTCGGCAAACGATACTCCGCACAACCTCAAAAAGCAGTACGCTCACAACAGGCTTGTGTGGTACACTCCGAAATCAGACAGTACAGAAAGTCTGATAAAGAATGAAAAGCTTGATTTTGAATATATCGGAGACGCTTATAAAATAAAAATTGCCGACAGCGGAGAGGCTACAAGGCTTATAATAAGCTATCCGCAAATCAGCGATTATGAGGTTATCAAGGGAGATATGGACGACGTATTTCTTACAATTACGGGAAAAAGGCTTGGTGAATAATATGGTAAAGACATTATGCGCATACAAGGGAATGACGCTTCGCAACATAAAGGTTTATCTTAAAGACAGAATGGCAATTATACTTTCAATGCTGACGCAGATTATCGTGCTCGGACTTTATCTGCTGTTTTTAAAGGGCAACTACCTCGATACAATAAGAGAAAACCTCGGAGAGCTTGAAAGCCTTGTGACTGACGGAGCAATTGAGGCTCTCATAAATTCGTGGCTTATCGCAGGCGTAATCGGAACATCGGTAGTAACCGTTGCGCTCAACTCGCTTTCGGTAATGGTCTCCGACAAGCAGAACAAAATCAACTACGATTACGGCGCATCTCCCGTAAAGGGAAGTACTGTTGTGCTGTCGTATTTCAGCGGTGCTGTAGTAAACACAATTATAATCAGCTCAATTCTGCTTACGGCAGGTCTTATCTTCATCGCAGTCGGCGGAACATTTGTGTACTCCTTTACCGACATTCTCAGCATTTACGGACTGACAATTCTCGGCTCTGTTTCATCAACACTTCTGCTTATGCTGGTTGCATCGTTTTTCAAGAAAAGCTCCACCTTAGGCTCATTCAACGTGATGATTTCAGCGGCAATCGGCTTTGTAATCGGCGCATATATCCCAGTTTCGCAGTTCGGCGAGGGCGTGCAGACGGCTGTTAACCTCGTTCCCGGCTCGCAGATTGCAGGAATGATGAGAAACGTGCTTATGAACCCTGCAATTGAGAATATCGACAGTATGCTGGGCGGTGCAGACAAGGGAATGTTTGCCGAAAGCATAAAGGAAATTTTCACTCTTAAAATGAATTTGTTTGACAACGAAGTCGGCTTCGGCTTTATGATGACTTATTCGCTTATAGCAATAGCAGTATTTTTGATTCTGAACCTTGTTTTATATAAATTCAGCTCAATTTCAAAGGAATAATATGGTATACAAAAAAGGCGATTGCAAACGCAACCGCCTTTTATAATATATTATTTCTGACTATCCTTTGAAACAAGCTAAATTTTTGCGCTCGTTTCATAATTTAGCATAACGTTGACGTAGGGACACGGCGCGCCGTGTCCACACAAAAATTGCATTGCAATTTTTGTGAATGGGACGTCTGGGAAG
>JBJFHX010000036.1:0-5383 GCA_051893995.1 Ruminococcus sp. | reverse complement strand
AGAACATAACCGCACCTACAAGCAGATAAACTACACTGCATATAATAGGCACAAATCTTGTTCCGCCAAAAAATGACAGTACCTGCGGCAGTTGAATTTTATAGAATTTATTATGCAGTGCCGCAACACCAAGTCCTACAATGATACCGCCGAAAACGCCCATCTGCAATGTGGTAATACCGAGCGTTGTTGTAGTTGTATTGGCGCCCATAGCTTCCACTCCGCCTTTGGCGTCAATCAGTGCACTTATAGCTGCATTCATAATAAGATAGCTGATTGCACCCGAAAGAGCGGCAACTGCTTTTTCTTTTTTAGCCATACCAATTGCTACACCCATTGCAAAAAGCAACGCAAGATTATCAAATACAACACTGCCTGTACATTTCATCAAGTCGAAAATAGTGTAAAGGAATCCGCCCTCATTAATTACTCCTGTAAGGTTATATGCTTCAAGAGTAGTCGGGTTAGTAAAGGAGCTTCCGATTCCGAGCAAAAGACCTGCAATAGGAAGCAAAGCAATCGGCAGCATAAATGAACGGCCTACTCGCTGTAACACACCGAAAACTTTATCCTTCATAATTTTGCACCTCCGTTTTATTATGAACAAAAATTCTCTTAATTCATATTTTTTGCAAAAATTTTCATAGTATTAATAAAAATTATTTTTATATGAAATTAAACAAAAACTTGTATGAATATATTATATAAAACGAAGTGCAACAAAATTTGCTCTTTTTTATAAAAATTAAAATATTTTTTGAAATTTTCTATTTTCCATTTAAGAAAAAAAGGAGCCTGAAATCAGACTCCCCATCAAAATTATATTATTTATTCTTTCTCTTTAAAATTGTAAACTGTGAAATAAGAATTATTATCAGAACAATAATGAAAATCCAGCGTGATATGCTTTGCGATAAATCAAATCCAAAATTCTGTGTGTTAATGTAGTTCACAATAAACGGTGCGACAGCAGTTAAGATTCCTCCGAAAAGATAAACAATTCCTGAAACAAAAGCAAACTTTTTTGCACTTTCATCAGTATAAATATCTATATTCAAAATACCTACACACTTTTTGTTGACAACTGAATAATTCCGATTACAACGGCTATTACGCCTGCGGCAATAACGATATAGTCTAATACGTTCATAATTACACCTCATTAAATTAATTTATATTTTATTATCGGTTGAACCGACATACTTTGATTTTCCAAAAGCAAGAATCAGGCAGAAGATTGTCGGCAGAAAAACTAATCCTAAAGCAAATCCTGTTCCGTGTCCGAATGCATTTGAGAGTTTAAACGAATGAAGAACATCAATGTAGAGAGCAAGCAGTACAAGAGCGTATCCAATAATGTATATTACGGATTCAAAACCGCATAATGACAATTTAAAACCGGTCATAACAGAGCCTGCAACAGTGAGTACTAACATCAACCAGAAAAATGCAGGTTTCCAGCAGATTTTAAATATCGTGTGGCAGCTATAAAACGGAATAATTGCTTTCCAACCGGGTTCGCCTGCTTTTTTAAAGATTTTCCACCATGCAATAACTGTTATTGCATAGTAAACTGCAAGAATTCCAAGACAAATTCCAAGCAACATCAATAATGCAGAAGTGTGTACAGTGCTTAAATAGTTTTGTAAATAATCAAACATAGTTTTTCCTCCAATTTTAATTAAGATAATTTATTGATTGATATGTTAAAATATTGTGTGAGTGTAAGTCTTTTTATCTGTTCATTGTAAAAACCTCCGTAATTTAAGTTTTAAGAGCTGTTCTCTTTATTACAACCAAATAATATCATACTGACTATGACAAAATACGGACAAATTTCAGAAAAAATAAAAAGTGCTGAAATTTAAAATTTTTCAGCACTTTTTTGCTTTACGTAAGTAATACTACAGCTTATGATATGTCTGCCTCAAGCTGAGGTGAAGTAATGGTATCAAGATTTCCACTTAACGAAACTATAAGTTTCTGTTTACTCATATTAGATTTAATTTGTATGATAATACCTCTATAAGCATATTTTTGTTTAATAATAAGATAAAATCAAAATCAATTCAATAAGATAATCATAATAACAAAACTCTGGCAAATCAGTCTTGTTAAGAGATTTATTATATTGTATAATTAATTATAAAGTAAAAAATGAAACAAATTTAGAAGAAAATAAGATATTTTTAAATTTTTTCAAAAATTAATTGATTTTGTTGCACTTTTGTTGCAGAAAGTATTGTATAATTAAGTAAATAATTTTTTCAGGTGGAAATAATGTTTGTTACAATATTAAAATTAATTATTTCATTGATTCTGCCGATTATATTTTCGGTAATATTTTATCTGGCAGAGAAGAAAACAAGTTTTAAAAAAATTACATATTGGCAAAAGCAGCTTATCATAGGTGTAGTTTTTGGATTGCTCGCTGTTATTTCCACACATTTTGGAATAGAAACAGAAGGTGCAGTAATCAATGTTCGTGACGCTGCTCCCTTATCAGCAGGGCTTATCTTCGGCGGTCCTGCCGGAATTATTGCAGGTTTAATCGGCGGTGTCGAAAGATTCTTTGCTTCATTCTGGGGAATCGGTCAAAGCACTCAGCTTGCCTGCTCTCTGGCTACTTTATGTGCCGGATTTTTTGCGGCATTAATGAGAAAATTCATCTTTGATAATAAAATACCGTCTGTATTTTACGGCTTATTAATCGGTATAACAACTGAAGTTTTTCATATGCTTCTTATCTATTTTACAAATTTATCAAATGTTTATGATGCTTTTGAATATATTCAGGATTGTACGCTGTCTATGACGTTAGGCAACGGAATAACGACAATGCTTTCAATCCTCTCTGTTTCACTTGCTGACAATAAGAAATCTCTCAAAAGAAATAAAGTAAAAAAAATAGAATACACCTTTCGTTCCAGACTTCTGATATGTGTAATGATTGCGTTTTTGGTAACAAGCGTTTTTTCATTTACTGTTGAAAATCATTTAGCAATAACAGAAACTGAATATCTTTTAGTTTTAAATATCTACGATGCTCAGAATTCAATTAAAAATAAGGATAAAGACAATGTCATAGATGAGAGCATCTCAAACCTCGCTTTAGACTGGCACGTAGGTGGGACCGGCTGTATAATTATAAGCGATAAAAACGGAATAATCCTCAGCGACAGCGACGGTCATACAGGAGAAAGTGTTGCAGAAAATGGTATTGACTTAAATAACGCTTCAAATGAAGAAAATGAAATTTTCACTTCACAAATACACGGAAAAGACTCTTTCTGTATGTATTCCGATGAAGGTGATTACTATATCATTGCTTCGATTACTGAAGAAGAAGCATTGTATTCCAGAATAATTACTATGTACGTGACAGTATTCATTGAGATTATTGTTTTTACTTCTTTGTTTGTTTTTATATTTTTCCTGATAAAAAAAGTAGTTGTTAAAAATATTGATAAAATAAATAATTCGCTTGCCAAAATCACTGACGGCGACCTAAATGAAACAGTAAATGTGCGTTCAAATGAAGAATTTGCCGTTTTGTCAGATGATATCAATTCAACTGTTGATACGCTGAAACGATATATCAAAGAAGCTGATGAACGCATTGACAAAGAACTTGAATTTGCAAGGCAGATTCAGCATTCTGCTCTCCCTTCTGTTTTTCCGCCTTATCCTAACAGAACCGATTTTGATATTTATGCGCAAATGTACACTGCAAAAGAAGTCGGCGGAGATTTCTACGACTTTTATTTGATTGGTGAAGATAAGCTCGCTTTTCTGATTGCAGATGTTTCGGGCAAGGGTATTCCTGCGGCAATGTTTATGATGACAGCAAAAACACTTATCAAAAGTCTTGTTGAAAGCGGTATTGAACCGTCGGACGCTTTTACTCAGGCAAACAACAAGCTTTGTGAAAATAATGAGGCAGGAATGTTTGTTACTGCATGGCTTGGAATACTCGACCTTAATACGGGATTGCTAAAATACGTCAACGCAGGACATAATCCTCCGCTTATAAAACGCAACGGACAATATTTTGAATATCTTTGTGCAAAACCTAATTTTATTCTTGCCGGAATGGAGAATATAAAATATAAAGCAAATGAACTTCAACTTTCACCGGGAGATGAGATTTTCCTGTATACTGACGGAGTAACAGAGGCTAATGATATTTCAAATGAATTGTTTGGTGAGGACAGACTGCTTGAAAGCCTGAATGAAAATGATAGACTTAGAGTAAATCAGCTTTGTTATAAAGTAAAATGTGATGTAGATAAGTTTGTAGGAAACGCCTTGCAATTTGATGATATTACTATGCTTGCAGTAAAACTGAATTGCCTTTTATCAAATGATTCTATTGTTGTTTCACCGGATAAAGATTCTATGAATCTCATTTATAATTTTATTGACAATAAACTCAAAGAACTTTCACTTGATAAATCAATTGCAAACAAAATAAAGCTTGTAACCGATGAAATGTATTCAAACATCACTAATTACAGCGGTGCAACACGTGCAAAGGTCAGTTTCTTCAAGACGGACAAATCCATTTATCTTACTTTTTCTGATAACGGAAAGCCTTATAATCCCTTGGCAAAAGAAAATCCCGATACTTCTCTTTCGGCTAATGACAGAGACGAAGGCGGTCTAGGAATCTATATTGTCAAAAAAACTGCAAGCAGTATAGATTATTCTAACAAAGACGGGTTCAATATTCTTACTGTTACTTTTGAATAAACTATTATCTCAGAGAGGTGATTAAGCATTGAAGAAAAACACAAAAGCCTTTATTCTCACAGGTACAATCGGTGTATTGCTGTTGTTTGCTTTCTTATTTGTATGGACTGCCGTTAATTTTCAGACGGTGTCAGTCGATACAGAATCCGCAAAAGTTTCAATTATCGGCGAATACAGTACAGACGGCAAAATCTGGAACAAAATGCAGTCAAGCGACGATTTTGTGAATGATAATTACGAAACGGTGACTTTCAGAGGTAAGCTTTCACAGGATATTCCGAAAAATCAGTATTTAATTATTTCGATGTGTGATGTATGGGTTGAGCTTAAAGCAAACGGAGAAATCGTTGCTGCAAATCAATATGATACCGGAGCTTCAACAATTACACCGGGTAATTCTATCTCATACATATCGGCTGATGAAATTCCCGATAATGCAGAAATTGAAATGTCAATTTCAAATCCATATACTGTTTTTTCAGGTTTCAATCCCATTGAAGATACTCTTAATAATCTTACAGTCGGTAACAAGGATACACTGTACAACGACCTGCTAAAAAACAACACTTCTGCTATTCTGGTAAGTCTTGCGATTGTTTTTTTAGGCTTGTTTGCATTTACCCTTGCAGGC
>JBJFHX010000035.1:0-5422 GCA_051893995.1 Ruminococcus sp. | reverse complement strand
AAATATAAAGACTTTAAAAATCAGTTTTTCGACTATATTTCGCAGGAAAATTTTTAGCAGAAAAGAAAAAATTGTTGACAAGCCTGCATTTTATGGTATAATAAGACTGTTGCATTGTGCAACAAATCCTTGCGGCACAAGCCGCCATAATGTCCAGAAGGAGGTGCAATAGAATGGCAATTACTGCAAATTACGAAACCGTAATGATTATTTCAATGAAAAAGGGCGAAGAAGGTATTCAGGCTATCGTTGAAAAGTTCAAGGCTCTCATTGAAAAGAATGCCACTTTAAAGAATGTTGACGAATGGGGCAAGAGAAAGCTTGCTTACCTCATCAACAAGGAAAGCGAAGGCTATTACGTACTTTTCGATTTTGAAAGCACAGCTGAGTTCCCTGCAGAGCTCGACCGTATCTACAAAATCACAGACGGCGTAATGCGTTCACTCATCATCAAAAAGGAAGACGAATAATCACATTGTAGGGCTAGTCCCGAATTACGAAAGGAACACAAAATGTTAAACAGAGTTATTTTGATGGGCAGACTCGTTTCTGACCCTGAATTAAAGACAACAGGAACAGGTGTAAGCGTTACAAGCTTCAGAATTGCCGTTGACCGCAGTTATGTAAAGCAGGGCGAGGAACGCAAGGCTGATTTCTTTGATATTGTATGCTGGAGAAATCAGGCTGAATTTGTTTGCCGTTATTTTGGCAAGGGTTCAATGATTGCAATTGACGGTCAGTTACAAAGCAGAACCTATCAGGCTAAGGACGGTACTAACCGTTATGTTGTCGAAGTTGTTGCTGACAGCGTATCGTTCACAGGCGAACGCCGTGACAATTCAGGCGGATACAACCAGTCGTACGGCGCAAACCAGAGCTATGGAAATCAGGGCTATGGCAACCAGTCATACGGCGGCAATCAGTCTTATCAGCAGGAAGCACCTGCACAGCAGCCTGCTTCTTATCAGAGCGGAGCAAATTCCGATTTTCAGGATATGCCGCTTGACGACGACTTACCGTTTTAATTACAACTTTAGTTTAAATAATTCTCATTGAAAGGAGAACTTCACTATGGCAGACAGACCTATGAACCGTGGCAGAAAGGCTCGCAAGAAGGTTTGCGGCTTCTGCGTTGACAAGGTTGAACATATCGACTACAAAGATATAGCACGTCTTCGCCGTTATATGTCAGAGAGAGGAAAGATTCTTCCCCGCCGTGTAACAGGCACATGTGCAAAGCATCAGCGTGAGCTTACAGTAGCAATCAAGCGTGCTCGTCACCTTGCATTACTTCCTTATTCAGCTGACTAATTTAAAAATTTACCGCTCCGTAATGGGGCGGTTTTTTGTATTTATAATATACAAAGATAAATTTGTAATTGTGTATCTTTATTTTCTTGTAACTAAGAAACATCTTAAATTTAGTAGAAATTTAACACCGAAATAAAATAAGTGTGTTTCCGCACAAACAATTTTACTTGCAAAGTCTGTAGTACACGAAAAGATTGCTGACATCTGAGAAATACAAAAATGTATCATTATTAAAAAGGAAGTCACTATTTAATAATATAGTTTTATATCAATTCTTCGATGTCAGTTTATTTATAGTGTGTTTTTTTAAAAAAACTATTGACAAAACAGAATGACAAGAGTATAATGTAAAATGACAAAAAAAGTTGTCATTAAGACAAGAAAGGTTGTCATATGGAGGTGCAGTATGATACTTCGAAATCGTCTTAAAGAACGCAGAGCCGCTCTGAATGTTAATCAACAGGAAATGGGACGCTTATGTGGTGTATCAAGGCAGACAATCAGCCTTATTGAACGAGGAGATTATTCTCCATCTGTCACCCTTGCCCTGACGATTGCAAAAGTATGCGGCGTCACGGTTGAAGATGTTTTTTATTTACAGGAGGAAAAAGAAAATGAATAATAATGAAATCAAAAAAGCAAATCGTAAGGCAATACCGAAATTTATACTTATTATGATAATTAGTTTAGTCGCCGGCGGAGCAATAGGTTTTTTCTCTGCGAAATACAGTCTTAACGATTTATCAGGTAGTATAAAAACTTTGGGAGAGCTATTTGGATTGTATATTGCACCATGGCTGATGTTATTCATAGCAATTATCGAACCGGTTATCTCAATTCCTTTATATAGAAGAGCAAAAATATTGCTCAATACATGGGACGGCGAGAATGATGAAATTTGTGATAAAGCCGAAGAGAAGCTTTCCATTATAATATGGCTTTCCGGAGCAGCTCTAATTATATCGTATTTTCTTATTGCAGCTTCATACTCAGGTGGTTTTGCTTCTTTTGGAAACGAGGAATTTATCTTACCGTTTTTTATTGGCATCGCAGCCTTTTTCTGCATTCTGATTGAGTCGATTATTATCCAGCAAAAATGCATAGATGCTGCAAAGATAACAAATCCTGAAAAAACCGCGTCAGTCTATGATATGAAATTCCAAAAAAAGTGGGTGGATAGTTGTGATGAAGCCGAGAAGATTTTGATTGGTAAGTGTGCGTTTAAGGCTTATACCGTAACCAATACGGTTTGTACTATTCTTGCCATAGTACTTGCAATCTGTGCTCTTATTTTTGAAATTGGATTTTTACCTTCACTTGTTGTCTGCATTATCTGGATTATTAATCAGTCTGTATATTGCAAAGAAGCAGTGAAATACTCCAAATCCGGAAATAAATTATTATGATAAATATATTTGTGGTATTGGACTGGATAAAATTTGCATATTAATAAAAATCCCTACCGTTAGGTACAAAGCGAAGTTTTATTGAAAAAAACAACCGTATGCCGAAAGACATACGGTTGTTTTATGTAAGATGAATTATTATTTAATTTCCTTAATCCAGCCTTCGGGAGCTTCAATTTTGCCCATCTGAATGCCTGTAAGAGTTTCATAAAGCTTTTTGGTTGTCGGACCCATTTCTTCCATACCGCTCGGGAAGCAGATTTCCTTGCCGTGGTCATAAATTTTGCCGACAGGTGAAATAACTGCCGCAGTACCGCAAAGTCCGCATTCTGCAAAGTCCTTAACCTCGTCAAAGTAAACCTCTCTCTGCTCAACTTCAAGACCGAGATAGTGCTCTGCAACGTACATAAGCGAGCGGCGTGTGATAGAGGGGAGAATACTGTCGGACTTAGGAGTAACAATTTTGTTGTCCTTAGTAACAAACAGGAAGTTTGCACCGCCTGTTTCCTCAACCTTTGTGCGTGTTGCGGCGTCAAGGTACATATTCTCGTCAAATCCCTCAGCGTGAGCAGTAACAATTGCGTGAAGGCTCATTGCGTAGTTAAGACCAGCCTTGATGTGACCTGTGCCGTGCGGAGCGGCTCTGTCAAAATCAGAAACTTTGATTGTGATAGGCTTTGCACCGCCCTTGAAGTAAGGACCAACGGGAGTTGTAAAAATTCTGAACTGATATTCGTCTGACGGTTTAACGCCGATAACAGGGCCTGAACCGTACATATAGGGGCGGATATAAAGAGTAGCTCCCGTACCGTAAGGAGGTACAAAATCGGAATTTGCCTTAACAACCTTGCATACAGCCTCAACAAAATCCTCTTTTGGGAATACAGGCATCTCAAGACGCTTGCAGCTGTCTTCCATTCTCTGGGCGTTGAGGTCGGGACGGAACACAACAATTCTGCCATCGCAGGTTGTGTAAGCTTTCATACCCTCAAAACAAGTCTGGGCATACTGCAAAACACCTGCACACTCACTCATTGTGACGGTAGCGTCCTCAGTCATTACGCCGTTATCCCATTTGCCGTCCTTGTAGTTTGATACAAATCTTTCGCCTGTGGGCATATAGCCAAAGCCGAGATTTGACCAGTCAATGTTTTGCTTTTCCATTTACATTACTTCCTTTCGAAATATATACAAAACCCTTAAAAGGTACAGAATTATTTTAGCACTTTAATGTGTGTTTTGTCAACGCCGAACGGCTATATTTAAGCTTAAAAATGAAAATTGAGCCGATTATTGCCTCAAACTGTCGCAATAATTACAATAAAGAATTAAAATTACATCTCAAAAAGCTATAATGACTGTTGGAAATTGACAATAATATTAGTATCGAGTTCAATAATGAGGTGTGCTATGGCAGAAGTAATCAAAATTGTCCTCACAGGAGGACCTTGCTCAGGAAAAACCACTGCGCTTGCTTTTGTAGCAGAAAAGCTGAGGAATCAGGGAATAGAAGTAATAACAATTGAAGAACGTGCAACAAAGCTTATTCTAAGCGGAAAAACACCGCAGAATATGGGACGTTACGAATTTCACAAGCTTTTGTTTGAGATAGAATTAGATGAAGAAAATGAAAAAACCGAGCTTGCCAAAAAGATGCCCTGCGACAGAGTAGTTATGCTGTTTGACAGAGGCTTGCTTGATAATAAAGCGTTTGTTACTCAGGAGGAATTTGACAGGTATTCTTCGCTGAACGGTGCAAACGAGGATATAATCCGAAATTCGTACGACGCTGTTTTTCACCTCGTAACAGCCGCCGACGGTGCTGAAAGGTCATATAATTTAACAAACAACAAGGCTCGGAGTGAAAGCATAGAGCAGGCCAAAAAGCTTGATGAAGAGATACTATCTGTCTGGACAGGTACGCCGCATCTGAGAGTAATAGACAATTCTACTTTATTTGATATAAAGCTTGAACGCCTAATGACCGAAATTCTGTCTTTTCTCGGAATACCTGAGCACTATGAAATCGAAAGAAAATTTCTGATTGAATATCCCGACATAAATGTTTTGAATAACATAAAAACCTGCCGTAAAATACCGATAACACAGGCTTATCTCACAACTCCCGACGAGGGATATTTCAGGATTAGAAAGCGTGGCGAGGGAGAAAAAGCGGTATATATAAAGACTGTAAAAATCAAAATCAGCGACATAAAGCGTATTGAAATCGAGAATTATATTTCCGAAAAAGAATATAACAATTACTTGAGCCAAAAAGAGTATATAACAGGCATAATTTCAAAGGATAGATACTGTATTGTGTGGAATAACGCTTACTATGAGCTTGACGTATATCCGTTCTGGAGCGACAAGGCAACAATTGAAATTGAAATCCTCTCGGAGAATCAGCCGTACGAACTGCCTGGTTTTGTAAGCTTAATCAGGGAGGTGACGTTCGAACAGGAATATCGTAATCTCGCTTTAGCTCAAAAATACGGTAAGGCGTAAGATTTTTCACAATTCATTGCAATATCAAACATATTTAGCATAAAACCGACATTTTAAAAAAATCTTTAAAAAGGTATTGACAAAATCAACCTGAGTAGATATAATATAAAGGCTGACTAAAACAGCTATAGCTGTTCAGAACTGCGCCAATAGCTCAGCTGGATAGAGCAACTGCCTTCTAAGCAGTAGGTCAGGGG
>JBJFHX010000034.1:0-21702 GCA_051893995.1 Ruminococcus sp. | reverse complement strand
GTTTTTTACCAAAACAACCGACTTTTCCACTCGATTTGCCTGCGGCGGCTCGCCGCTAAATTATGGTTTATATCATTAATTAAGCGTGAATCAAGGGCTGAGTAAAAGGGATAATCAGAAAATAATTTATAAAAAATCAGATATATTAAAATAAGATTTACAAGAAACAGAAAAGATAATTAAAAATAAACAAGCAATAGTGTATCAAACTGTCGTTTGTTATTACTTAAAGAATTATTATTTGAGAATGCCCGGCATTTTAGACCAACCAAATTTATGCTCCTGAATTTAATAATTGCCTTTGGCTGAACGATAAAGCTGAATTTTATATAGTAAATATTGTTGTCTTTATTTTATACAATCGCTACAATTCTAAGCATTGTTTACAAAAAATATTGAAAAACTGAATCTTTATGGTATAATATTAAAAATGCTATTTTTTTACAAAAGTTGATATTTTTTGCGTATTGAAATATTAATTATTACGAATCCCAAGTGTTTTTGGAGGGGCATAATGATTAGAGTGTTTATTTATCACAGAAATCCTGAAATAATGGAGTTTATTCACAAAACTGTTAAAGAGTATTTTCGTAGGGTAAAGCATATTTACCGTGTTTGTAAAACCGACAATCGAAACGAAGCAGCTGCTTATCTGAAACGGATTGCAAATATTGCGGATATTTTCTTTTTTGATTTTTCTGAATTTGAAATAGCATATAAATATGCCGCCTATTTAAGACAGCAAAATACTACCGCTTCCTGGGTACATATCGGAAGTATTGACAGCCTTCTTAAAACGCTTTACTTAAGACCGTCGGCTTTTATTGAAAATCCCGAGGATAAAGATAAAATTACGGAGATTATCACTAATCTTGACAATTTACATCAAAGGATACAGGCGAAAAATTACTTTATGTTTAAATACGAAGGCGAGCATATCAGAGAATCTTATGATAATATTGATTATTTTGAAAGTGATGCCAAAAAAGTAATTCTGCATTTAAGTAATAATCAAAAAAAGTACTACTTCACTGCAAAACTTAGTGAGATTCAAGAAAATCTTCCGCCTTTTTTCCTGAGATGTCACCAGAGCTATATAGTAAATATGAATAAAATACAATATTTAAATCCAATAAATCATAGCTTTAATCTCGTGTCAAATGAAGTCGTGTTTATCAGCAAAAGAATGTTTCCAATGGCAAAGGAGAAGTACAACGAGTATATATCATCAGAAAAAAATAAAATGTTATAAACCGGTGCTTCAACCCGATTTTACCGAATAATTCCCGAATTTGCCGATTTTATGACAAAAAGCAGACGTTTTGATATAGTAGTAAATAAAGAAAGAAGGAATAAAAATGATGGTGAGTATAGATATAGGAACAAGCTATTCAAGTATATGTATGGCAGGTGCTGACGGGAAGATACAGCCTGTAGATGTAGGAACAGGAATAAGTGTTTTCGGAAGCAAGCATTCACTGCCGACAGCAGTATTCCTTGAGGATAACGGAAATGTACTTGTGGGACAGGCTGCAATGAACAGCCGTAAGAGAAAACCGCAGAATTTTAGGATGGAGTTTAAAAGAGAGCTCGGACAGAATACACCGATTTTTCTCGGGAACGAAAGCTTTATGCCTGAAGACCTTTACACAAAAATTTTCATACATTTCAAACAATGTGCCGAAAAGGCAGGCGGCGAGCCGATAGAAAAAGCATATATTACATATCCTGCGTCATACAGCAAAAGTAAGCGAGAAAGAATAATTGCAGCCGCAAAATCGGCAGGACTGTTCAATGTTGTACTTGTAGATGAGCCGACGGCAGCGGCAATGAGCTACGCAGCCGAGGGTGCATTGAAAGACGGACAGAATCTGATGGTGTATGATTTCGGCGGAGGAACGTTTGACGTGTCGTTGGTGCGGTATGAAAACGGAAAATTCACCCTGCTTACAGAACCGTACGGACTGGAACACTGCGGAGGAATTGATATAGACCGTATAATATTCAAAGATATAATGAGCAAGGTGGATACTGAGTTTTTGCAGCAGCTTAAAAAAGCAAATCGGCTTAACTATATGAAATTTGAATGTCAGATGTCAGAGCTTTCTGTAAAAGCAAAGCATCATCTCAGTGTATCCGAGTGTTTTGAAGACGAAATTCCTGTCGGATTGTTCGATTCTGTACCGTATCAGCTGACGCGTGAAAAATTCAACTCAATGACTGCTAAGCTTATAGGACAGACAATTACAGCGTGTAACGATATTCTGAAAAGAGCAGAGTTAAAAATAAGCGACTTGTCGGCAGTGCTGATGGTGGGCGGCACAAGCAGAGTCCCTCTTGTGCGTGATATGGTAAAGCAGTTTGCAGGAAAAGTACCTGTGCTTGAGGCAAAGGATCTGGAGCTTGCAGTTGCCTGCGGAGCAATCAAGTATGACAGCTTTGGTAACAATGAAAGCTTGGGTAACAATGAAAGCTTGGGTAACAATGAAATCTTGGGCAACAATGACAGTTCAGATAACAATGAAAGCTTAGGAAACAATGACAGTTCAGATAACAATGAACGCTGGCGTAAGAATGTAATGATGTCGGATCTTATTGACGAACACGACGAATACGCAATTAATACTCTTTTGTATGTTTTCGGCTCCTCAGTGTCAAGAGGTATGATATCAACCGTTATTTTTACTGATACTTTAAAGGATATGCCCGAAAATGCCTGGGATGTTTCGGCTGACCAAACCAGAAGCGTAATGGCTTGGGTAACATTTGAAAAAAATGTAGGACATAAACTCTTTATTGGTGCTGAAGGCGGTATAAACGGCAAACTGGCATGCAATAAAATGTTCTGTAAATATGAAAACCTGAAGTCAATACACTTTAACGGTTGTCTACACACCGATGAAGTCGAAAATATGTCAAAAATGTTTTGCCGTTGTTATCGTTTGCAAAAACTTGATTTGAGTGGCTTTGATACCTCAAATGTTACTGATATGAGTGCAATGTTCGATTCCTGTAGCACACTTACAAGTCTTGATGTGAGCAGTTTTGATACATCAAAAGTCACCAATATGTCATCTATGTTTGATTACTGTACCTCTCTGAACAGCCTTGATTTAAGTGGATTTAATACCTCAAATGTTACTAATATGGGTGCAATGTTCCGTTCCTGTGAGAAATTGACAAGTCTTGATGTCAGCGGCTTTGATACCTCAAATGTTACTAATATGGGTGCAATGTTCGGTAGCTGTTACTCACTGACAAGTCTTGATGTCAGCGGCTTTGATACCTCAAATGTTACTTATATGAATACAATGTTCGATTCCTGTCTCTCACTGACAAGCCTTGATTTGAGCGGCTTTGATACATCAGGAGTTTCCGATATGGGCGGTATGTTCTGTAGTTGTAAATCACTGACAAGCCTTGATTTGAGTGGATTTGATACCTCAGAAGTCACTAATATGACATTAATGTTCTTTGAGTGTAAATCACTGACAAGCCTTGATTTAAGTGGATTTGATACCTCAAAAGTAGCCTATATGTCAAGGATGTTCTGGCGGTGTACATCAATGATAAGCCTTGATTTGAGCGGCTTTGACACTTCAAAAGTCACCGATATGTCAAGTATGTTCGCAGAATGTAACTTTCTGACAAGTCTTGATTTAAGTGGCTTTGATACCTCAAAAGTCACCAGTATGGCTTATATGTTCAATGAATGTGTAAGGCTGATAAGTCTTGATTTAAGTGGCTTTGATACCTCAAAAGTCACCGATATGTCCTCTATGTTCTATAAATGTAAATCACTGATGTTTCTTAATTTAGGGAGCTTTGATATATCAAGTGTTACTGATATGTCCTCGATGTTCAGTGGATGTAGGAATCTCAAAGAGGTTTATTTTGGTAAATATAGTGGAGATTTGCTTAAGTCTAAAAAGGTATTCGATCAATCAAAGGCTAAAAAATTTTGTATTTTTCATAACTGTCCTGCAGGTGAAAAATATAAGAAGAGGTTGGGTTTGTTTAAATAATATTCCGTTTTTACCGAAAGTTTCCCGAAATTGCCGATTTTGTGACAAAAAGCAGACGCTTTGGTATAGTAATAAATAAAGAAAGAAGGAATAAAAATGCTGGTGAGTATAGATATAGGAACAAGCTATTCAAGTATATGTATGGCAGGTGCTGACGGGAAGATACAGCCTGTAGATGTAGGAACAGGAATAAGTGTTTTCGGAAGCAAGCATTCACTGCCGACAGCAGTATTCCTTGAGGATAACGGAAATGTACTTGTGGGACAGGCTGCAATGAACAGCCGTAAGAGAAAACCGCAGAATTTTAGGATGGAGTTTAAAAGAGAGCTCGGACAGAATACACCGATTTTTCTCGGGAACGAAAGCTTTATGCCTGAAGACCTTTACACAAAAATTTTCATACATTTCAAACAATGTGCCGAAAAGGCAGGCGGCGAGCCGATAGAAAAAGCATATATTACATATCCTGCGTCATACAGCAAAAGTAAGCGAGAAAGAATAATTGCAGCCGCAAAATCGGCAGGACTGTTCAATGTTGTACTTGTAGATGAGCCGACGGCAGCGGCAATGAGCTACGCAGCCGAGGGTGCATTGAAAGACGGACAGAATCTGATGGTGTATGATTTCGGCGGAGGAACGTTTGACGTGTCGTTGGTGCGGTATGAAAACGGAAAATTCACCCTGCTTACAGAACCGTACGGACTGGAACACTGCGGAGGAATTGATATAGACCGTATAATATTCAAAGATATAATGAGCAAGGTGGATACTGAGTTTTTGCAGCAGCTTAAAAAAGCAAATCGGCTTAACTATATGAAATTTGAATGTCAGATGTCAGAGCTTTCTGTAAAAGCAAAGCATCATCTCAGTGTATCCGAGTGTTTTGAAGACGAAATTCCTGTCGGATTGTTCGATTCTGTACCGTATCAGCTGACGCGTGAAAAATTCAACTCAATGACTGCTAAGCTTATAGGACAGACAATTACAGCGTGTAACGATATTCTGAAAAGAGCAGAGTTAAAAATAAGCGACTTGTCGGCAGTGCTGATGGTGGGCGGCACAAGCAGAGTCCCTCTTGTGCGTGATATGGTAAAGCAGTTTGCAGGAAAAGTACCTGTGCTTGAGGCAAAGGATCTGGAGCTTGCAGTTGCCTGCGGAGCAATCAAGTATGACAGCTTGGGCAACAATGACAGATGGCGTAAGAATGTAATGATGTCGGATCTTATTGATGAATACGCATTTACTCCTTCGTTTGTTTTCGGCTCCTCAATTAAAAGAAGTGAGATAGCAACCGTTATTTTTACTGATACTTTAGAGGATATGCCCCAAAATGCATGGGATGTTTCGGCTGACCGCAGCGAAAGAGTAATGGCTTGGATAACAAGGGGAGAAACAATAGATAATTACTTTGGAGTTAATCTCTTTATCGGAGCTGAAGGCGGAATAAACGGCAAACTCGCATGCAATAAAATGTTCTGTAGATATGAAAAACTGAGGTCAGTTCGCTTTAACGGTTGTCTACATACCGATGAAGCCGAAAATATGTCCTGTATGTTCTATGGATGTGAATCTTTGACAAGCCTTGATGTGAGCGGTTTTGATACATCAAAAGTTACTAATATGCGATCAATGTTCGGGGATTGTAGATCTCTAACAAGTCTTGATGTGAGCGGTTTTGATACCTCAAAAGTCACCAATATGTCCAGAATGTTCTGTTTATGTAAATCACTGACAAGCCTTGATTTGAGCAGTTTTGATACCTCAAAAGTCACCGATATGTCAGGTATGTTCGATTTATGTGAATCACTGACAAGTCTTGATGTCAGCGGCTTTGATACCTCAAATGTTACTAATATGCAATCAATGTTCTATCACTGTAGCTCTCTGACAAGTCTTGTTTTGAGCAGCTTTGATACTTCAAAAGTAACCGATATGTCCTATATGTTCCATTGGTGTGAATCACTGACAAGCCTTGATGTCAGCGGCTTTGACACCTCAAAAGTCACCGATATGGCAAGTATGTTCTATTTATGTGGATCACTGACAAGCCTTGATTTGAGCAGCTTTGATACACCGAGAGTAACCGATATGTCAGATATGTTCTGGTACTGTAAATCCCTTACAAGGCTTGATGTCAGCAGCTTTGATACCTCAGAAGTAACTAATATGTCCTCTATGTTTATGTTTTGTGAATCTCTAACAAGTCTTGATGTGAGCGGTTTTGATACCTCAAAAGTCACCGATATGTCACGTATGTTCTATGTATGTGAATCTTTGACAAGCCTTGATGTCAGCGGCTTTGATACCTCAGAAGTAACTAATATGTCCTCTATGTTTGAGTGTTGTAAATCTCTAACAAGCCTTGATGTCAGCGGCTTTGATACCTCAAAAGTCAACGATATGTCAAGTATGTTTGCTGAATGCAGAAAGCTTGATTATCTGTGTATAAAAGGATTTTCTAATTCAAAGGCAACTTAAACTGATATGTTTCGTAACTGTCCGTCAGGTGTAAAATATAAGAAGAGGTTGGGTTTGTTTAAATAATATTCCGTTTTTACCGAAAATTTCCCGAATTTGCCGATTTTATGACAAAATTAAAATTATAAATTATAATGTAGACACAAGTTAATCAAAGATACCTTGAAAACTATAAAAAGGAGCGTTGTTTATGTTTTATACATTTGATGAATTTTTAGAGGATTTGGAAATTAACCGTAATGATGACAGCGACATCGGCATTGACGCCGATACTGCTTATGGAGCTGATTTCGACTTAGGAAGCGATGATATTGACGCTGTGGACTATCCTATGGGGCTTGACCTTGCCGGCAGTGATATTTCCGATACATATTTGCAGGAGGTCGATTTGGACGGAGACGGTATTGATGATTCCATATTTCAGGCTCTTGACCTTGACGATGACGGTTTTAACGAGTCGTTTGAGATCACAAGCTTTGGCGATTCCACTGGCGATGGCATTCTTGATACAGTGATTACAGAAACTTATATGGATACCGACGGAAGCGGAGAAATAGATACTATTGTTTCAGAAATCGGTGTAGATGAAGATCAGAGCGGTGCTTTTGACGCTATGCAGATTGATGTACTAACAGATACTGACGATAGCGGAGAATTTGACGATTTGTCAACTATGTATTTTGAAAATATCGATGACGACGATGATTTTGAATATATGTTCGCAGGCGAGGATTTTGATATCGACGGTGAATATGACGCCGTAACCCAAATGCAGGATTTCGATGATGACGGTATATTTGAGGAAATCGTTGAACCAGGAGAAACAGAATACTATGATACATTCGATCCGGAACAGGCAGACCCCGATATGGTAATCGGTGACCCTGTAGGCGACGCTGAAAACTGGCACGTTCAGGAAACCTCCTCTACCTGTGGCATTGCTTCACAGGAAATTGTTCTCGAACAGCTGACGGGTAGGGAATTCGATGAAGGTGAGCTTGCCGATATAGCAGAGGCAAACGGCTGGTATATGGACGAAATAGGTACTCCTCCTGAGGATATGGGTAATCTTCTTGAGTATATGGGAATGGATGTTGAAAGAAGTGTTTTAAACGATGTTTCTGACATAGAGAACTGCCTCAACAACGGCGGAAAGGTAATCGTGGGGGTTGACAGCAGCGAATTATGGTTAAACGAAAATAATGATTTTGTATGCGGTATGAGCGCTGACCACGTTGTCCAGGTAACAGGCATAGACTACACAAATCCTGATTCACCTATGGTTATTCTCAACGATTCGGGTGTAGCAAACGGTGCGGCTGCTACGTTGCCGCTTGAGGATTTTATGGACGCATGGGAAGACAGTGGTTTCTATATGATAGAGGCTTATAATAATTGATTTTTATAACTGATATTTTTAAAATGAATATTTAAGAGGAGATAGAATTATGGATAAGTTTTCAATGTATGAATTTTTAAAAAATTTCAATCGCAGTGACTTCCGCAGAAGGTCTGTGCCTATGGAGCTTGTATCGGGCTGGCCAAGCTTGAAAAAAATAGGTAAAACACTGTGCGTTACCATTCCTTATTACGGAAGAGTTAAAGGCGGAGAAAAGCATTATCTGAAGCCCATATATTGTGCTGTTACCGTTCCGCTCAAAAATCCGGAAAGAATTATTGACTTCACGATTTTTCCGTTTGACAGCCGTTGGAGTGATATTGATTTTTCAAAACCCTGCGGAACCTTTAAGCACAAAGCGCTTGAAGATGTAAAAACCAAGGATGAGTATGAGGAGCTTTGTATGAAGCTTTACAGCTACTATGACAAAATTGTTGAAGCAATCTCTGCTAATGTGCCCTTTACCGAGGAAGAAGGAATGAGAGCTGTTTTCTCAAAGCTTATGGAACCGGGACTTTATCCGTATTATCAGCGAATAAACAAAAAGTTTTATTCATATTTTTGCAAGTTATAGGAAAGGTGGAATAAAAAATATGGCTAATTTTTTAGAAGTAAAAAAGAATGTATCTGCTTTTATGGAGCAATGCTGTAAGGTAATAAAAAAGCTTGGTTATGATACCTCTGCAAAGAAGATTTGCGAAACAAAGGATGCGTTTGATAACAGAAAGCTGATGATTCCTACGATAGGTGAAGCAAAACGAGGCAAATCTTTAATGTTGAATGTTTTGCTGAATGAAAGTGAACCGTTGTTCCCTGTTGATATCAATATCTGCACTAACGTGGTAACGATTGTAAGTTACGGTGAAACCGAATCGATAGAGGTTTATATTGAGGATCCTTCGGCTAAAGGCGGAATAAGAAAAGAGTCTATTGACCGCAGCAGTATTGCAGATTATGTTTCCGAACAAGGAAATCCCAATAACTATAAAAAAATTAAGTATCTTGAAATTAAGATTCCCAACGAGCTTTTAAAGGAGGGCATTGTACTTGTTGACACCCCCGGCGTAGGAAGTCTGAATATTAATCATGCTGAAACTACATATAATTTTCTTCCCTCGGCAGATTTGATTCTGTTCGTCGGCGACGCTTGCTCAGGATATACGGAATCTGAGCTTGATTTCCTCAAAAGAAGCTATTCCTATTGCCGCAATATTATTTTCCCGATAACTAAAAAAGATTTGTCGATGAATTATCAGGAAATTGTTGATGATGACATTAATAAGATTACTGATACTATCGGAATCCCGAAAGAGGAAATTAAGATTGTTCCCGTATCAAGCGCCGCCAAGCTTCGCTTCTTACGCAACGGCAACAAGTCGATGTACAAAAACAGCAATTACGAAGCTCTTGAAAATACAATCTGGTCAACTATTGCAAAGAACAAAGCAGACATCCTGATTCGACCGTTCCTGCTTGAGATTAAACAAGAGCTTGATAAGATTTCTGACAATATTACTGCTCAGGACGAAATGCTTAATGCTGATAAGGATCAGATAAAAGAACTTGAGAAGGCTTTTAACGATGAACAGAAACGCTTAGAAATGTATCAGAAAGACGGAGTCGATATTAAGTATGACCTTAATACTTTCTTTCAGAACCTTTCCATAAAAACAAACAATCAGATTCAGAATATCAGCTATGAAGCAGACGCTCTGCTTGAACAGACTGAGAAGAGTTTAGATACAAAAATCTGCAAAGAAAAGAACTATAAAAAACTGTTGATGGATATCAACGACGTTATATGCAAAGGTACAAACGATGTTAAAGATATGATGGTGAAGGCTGTAGAATCACAGATTATAGAAATCAGAAATTCTCTCGGGCTTGATTTAGATGTTAATATTACTGCCATTGATCGTATTAATTTTGTCGGTGATCGCACAAAAGATATTGAATTTAAAAAGAAGAAATTAAGCGATAAATTAATAAATGCAACAAGAGGTGCCGTGTATAATGCCGGGGGCTGCGGCATCATCGGAGGCGTAGTCGGAGGTGTCTTAGGCACAGCAGCGGGCATTTTCTTAGGGGTTCCTATTTCAGGCTTAGCGTTTGGCATAGAAATAGGTGGTGGCTTAGGCTCTGTGCTCGGCGCCGCAAAGGGCTGTGCATCAGGTCTTGCACGCTATAATGCAGTAGACGTCAACACGGTCAGAAGAGAAATTTCAAAGTATATCAATAAGTCAATGCAAGGCATAAGAACATTGATTTCCGAAGTCAGTCTGGAGTTAAATAATCAGACGGTTAAAATTCTTAACAACGATTTGAATAATCGAATAGAAGAAATTAAGGAAAATAGGGACAGAATCAAAAGAAACGTAAGTACTGCCGGTTCTGATATTTCTAAAAAACAGGCTGAGTTAACGCAACAGAAGGCTTTAATTCACAATCTTAATAATACCTTGGACGCATATGACAATAAATTGACAGCGTATTCAGCCGATAACAAACCGCAAAGCAATAATGCGCCTGTTTCGGAAAAGCCTGAATCAGGGGAAGGAAAGACTGAGCAAGCCTCAGACGTAATTTCCTATGGATTTATCTGATACCTGACATCGTAAAATTTATGTAACTGAATTTTTGAGCAGACTGTTTTTACGGTCTGCTCAAAATAAAACTTCTTGTAACAGGAATTCTTATCTGCTTTTAAATATGAACTTACATATAATATGTAGAAAGACTGTGGTGATTTTTTGAACAAACGTTATAATAATATGCTTATTCTCAGCGAAAATCTGAACGAGCTTTTTGATTTGTGCGGAACTAATCCTGAAAGTATTACAGTTAAAGAATCTAAAAAAATAGTCAAATTTTTTGAATCATTATTACGTGATAATTCTGTCATTGATTATCTGGAAGAACTCAACGATCAGACAATTTCTGCTAAAAAAGCTCTTAAAGAAAAGAATCTTGATATTTGGTGCGCTGAACAGGACGCCTTGAATCTGGAGAAGCTTGAAAAAGAAAACGAAGATTTGAAGACGCAATTAGAAAAACTTAAGAAGAACTGTGCTGCGCTGTCTGAAGAAAAGCAAAAAACAATTACTCCGATATCTGTTCCAATAACAGAATACACCTCTGCAAACAGCGATGACAGTCTGAATATTATAAAAGATTTAATTGCTATGAGAGATACTCTTATGGCTCGTCTTGAATGGACGGCAGGAAGTCTTGATGAAAACGATAATGCGGTTAAAATTATCAGAAATCAGGTAAAGGAAACAGGAAAGCTTTTGAAAAATGCAGGAGTAAAGATTCTTGATGATTGCGGTGAGTTTGACAGCAGTATATGTACAATCGTTGAAACTATACCGACAAGCGATGATGCGTTAGCCGATACGGTTGCTAAGATTTTCAGACCGGGATATGAATATAACGGAGAGATGCTAAGAAGCAAGGAAGTAATCCTCTATGTTAAAGAATAAAAGGAGGAGTGGGTGATATGTCGCTTAAATCTGAGCTTCATAGTCTGTTGAATAATGCGATAAGACTTTGTAACGACTGTCCCGAAGCAGAGGAACTGCTTGATAATATCAAAGAAATGCTGAATCGTCTTGATAAGCCCCTGCGTGTTGCGGTAGTCGGAGTTATGAAGGCGGGCAAGTCCACCTTTATGAATGCTCTTATGGGCAGTGATATTCTCGATACAGGCACCCTTGAAACTACTTACACCGTATGCTGGTTCCGCTATGCAGACAAACCCTCTCTGACAATATGCTTCCGTGACGGCAGCACAAAGGATGCGCCCTTTGAGGATTTGCAAAAGTGGTCTGTAAGAGCGGCGGCACAAGAGAATGAACGTCTGAATGATGTAAAATATGTAATTGTTTATTACCCAAGCGAGGTTTTACGTAAGATGGAATTTATTGACACTCCGGGACTGAATTCTGTTTACGGAACCGACGCAGAGAATACGCTTGATTTCCTCTCTATAAAAAGCTCTGAGGATACTATTTCCGAAGCCTCAGAAGCAGACGCAATTATATATGCATTCAGCCGAAGTGCGCAGGGATTTGATAAAGGAATTCTTGATTCGTTTCACAGTGGGTCAAGCAATAATTCTTCTCCGATAAATTCTGTCGGAATTCTGACAAAAGCTGACATAACCGGCGGGGATATATACGGTTCTCAGACTCCTGTTGAAACTGCAAAAGCAGTTACCTCAACTATTATGAAAGAACCCGATATGAAAAAGAATTTGTTTTCTGTTTTACCTGTTTGCGCAAAAACAGTTGAGGGATACTTCAAACTCAGTGATGCAGATTGGTCGGCTCTTGAGAAAATTGCGGAGAAAGACCTTCAGAGTCTGATAGACTGCCTTTATGATGCAAATATGTTTGCTATCTGCACTGATGAGGAATATATGATTTTCGGTTCTGTTGAAAGCAGGACAAGACTTATGCAGGTGCTTGATAAATATGGCATTTTAGAAGTTTCAAAACAGCTTGCACTGGGAAAAACGAGGGAGGAAATTGGTGATATACTTCAGGAAAAATGCGGAGTTCAGCCGGTAAGAAGCATTCTTCAGAGCCATTTTGGCAACAGAACATTTCTTATTAAATCTCAGTATATTTTTAACTACCTTCATTCAATTACATCGGCTATAAAAAAGAAATCCCGTTACGGTTCTGACATTTATAATATATGCGAACACATAAGTGAAAATCTTGACGACCTTATGTCATCTCATCAGACATTTAACGAGTTGAAAATATTGCAGATGTATTACAATGAGCAGCTATCCTTTGAAAATGAGGAGGAAAAGGAAGATTTTCTCAGAATAACAGGAGAATACGGTAGGAGTGCCGAGGACAGGCTGGGTATGGAAAAGGGCAGCACAATTTCACAGCTTAAGGAAAAAGCAAAAGAAAAGGTGGATTTGTGGCACCTGAATTCGAGCCGCTGTATGCAGTCAGGCAATTATGTAACAGCAGCGACAATTATTTCAAGGTCATATGAAATGATGTATTATCATTTATTATCGCTCGATGAAGAATAATTTTTCACAAAAAAGAGGAATATACGGGAAACGCAATTTTCTTTAGAACAGAATGCGGATGATTGATGCATACGCATTCAGCGTATGTAATTCCCTCTAATATGAAGAAGGACTTTATATGAATAGATTTAGTCAGAGTTTAATTAAAAGAATAAAAAAATATTACTATATAGAACCTAAAAAATTGCTTGAACTCGGCAATATTGAAAGGGAAAAATACAAAAATCATCCGTGGGGTAAAAATGTACTTATGCCTGTTGACGATTATTCAGACGGCTTTGACAGTGAAAGCATTTGTCTTGAGAGTATCGAAGAAACAAGCGTTTTCGGCAGCGAATATAAGCGCAGGCAGATTAAGTCGGTTACTTTTCTTGATACACTTCAGAATATGCCTGAATCGGCTTTTGATGTGTCGGCAACCTTTGATAAAAGTGTAATGGCTTGGGTTGTTGAAGCAGAGGAACGCAAGCTGAAAAACGGAAGCAGTATGAAGATGTATCATCTGTTTATTGCTGCGGACGGCGGAATAAACGGAGGCTTAGCTTGCTCATATCTTTTTGCAGGGTACTGCTGTGTTGAGAGAATAGATTTCAACGGTTGCTTCCATACTGACGGAGCTGTTCTGATGAACAATATGTTTTCAGATTGTTATCACCTTACAGAGCTTGATCTGAGCAGTTTTAATGTCGGTTTGCTTGAAAATACAAACGCTATGTTTGAATGCTGTCAGGAATTGAGTGCTGTAAACTTTGGCGATTTTTTAGCACCTGCTCTTGAGTACACAAATAGTATGTTTTTTGGCTGCGAAAAATTAATTAATGTTGTTACAGCGAACGAAAAAGTTATAAGAGAATATGAGAAGCGGGAAAATAGCCTGATTAAACTAAACAAAATCTTTGAGGAAGTCCGAAAAGGGGTTTTGTGGATAGAACTGGCATTAGAAAATTTATATAAAAAAATTCCGGAACCGGGACCTCGGCTTAAGATTTTTACGGTGGATCTTAAGATTGAAAAGTTATCCAATGCTAAGCCAAGAGAAATTCCGAAAAGGGTTTCAGAACAGATTGATAATATGATTGATAATATGATTGATAATATTATTGATATTAAGTTTAATACGTTGGAAACGGATATCTTCAATTGTTGGATAAAAGATCATTCTGTTCCTGAATATTTGCGTAGTAAAAGAATAGTCTATGTTCCGAAAAATCCATCTGCTAACAATAAATTGAGAATTATGGATAATAATTCAGACAGGAATTATGCTTCCCACAAAAAAGGCAAAAGACATCGTCCGTTCAGATAAGAACAACGTATAAACTATACAACAGTAAAAAACTCACACCGCCCGAGCATTCTGAAACGCACGAGGTGGACTGGGCTTATATATAAGGAGATGAAGTATAATGGAAAGCTATAATGATTTTATGAATAGAATCAGCTATCAAAAAGCGGATTTGCAAATTTGTGAGGGATATTTTAATCCTGACGGCAGGGTTTACGAGAAGGTCAATCCCGATAACACATTTAAACCGTTTTACGGTGATACGGTTGTATTCGACCTTGACAGCCGTACAAAGACGAGGATTTTTAAAATTATTGAAAAGCTCTATCAGTCGGCACCGGAATGCTTCTGTCAAAGGCTTGATAAAAGTACGCTTCATATGACGCTTCACGATTTGAGTGCGGCTGACAGCCTTGACGTTGTTTCGTCAGAGGTTTTTCAAAACGAAATAAAGCTTTTGCAGATTTTGAAAGATAATCCGCAAAAGGCTCAGACAATTAAAATGAAAACAAATTTTGTTATCAATATGGTCGACACAAGTCTTGTGCTTGCCCTTGTGCCTGCGGATGAAGCTGAATGGGATAAGCTGCAAACACTTTATGACTTGGTAAATGCTGTTAAGGTTTGTCCTTATCCGTTTCTTACGCCGCACATAACACTTGCGTATTTTAATTATAACGGGTTTGATACTGGCTCTGTACAAAAGCTCAAAGCGGCTGTAAATGAAATAAACCGCCAAAGCTTTGATATTACACTAAACACCAACAAGCTACACTATCAGAAATTTACGAGTATGAATGACTATATTTCTGTGTTTAAATTGTCTTAATTTATTTTACAGGTTTTTTACGCCCGCAGAAATTAATAAAGAGATTTCTTTATTACTAATATTATTAAATCAAAGGCTTTGGGACTGTCACATTAACAGCCCCGGAATCAGAGCGTATTTATCAATAATTTTTCAACATTTAAAAAACCTTCTGACAAAAGCCTGATCGGTCAATATTCAGAGGCTGCCGCAAATTTTACTCACTTAAGGCAGCCTTTTTCTTTACCTGAAATTGACCGGAACTCAATAGTGTTTTTGCATATACTAATTTGACTGAAATGCGATAATATGCCTTTACATCGTCTGTTATCGGTTTATTGTAATATGGTTATCCCTTTCATTCAGCTAAACCATAATTTGTCGAGAGCCTCGACGGGCAAATCGAGTGGAAAAGTCGGATTGTTTGGATAAAACGGATGCCCGAATTTCAAGTAGATATATAGGTGACGTATCGGGACGTCAAGGAAATTCCCCTGTTAGGGGAAATGTCGCAAAGCGACAAAAGGGTTGCCGTTTTCGCAGAAAACCCGTCCCCTACGGATATAGAGGAAACGTTTGTATTACAGTCGTAGGGACACGGCGTGCCGTGTCCGTGTTGACTATCAAACGCATCCGATTATATCAAAATTATTTTGACTAACAAACCTTTCCGTAGGGGACGGGTTCCCACACGTCCCATTCACAAAAAATGCGTTGCAATTTTTGTGTGGACACGGAGTGAGTGTCCCTACGTCAACGTTGCTATAAATTCCAACGACAAATTATGGTTTATATCATTAATTAAGCGTGAATCAAGGGCTGAGTAAAAGGGATAATCAGATATTGTAAAACGTATTTGGGTATCGTAAATATTTGTGGTTGGTTTTACATGTGTTATGAATTTTAAAATTAGTTGTGTGATATCGTGATTCTTAAACATAAACTTTTAATTCGATTTTATGAACATTGTTCTTAAAAATGTTATTGAATTTTGTGAAAATCAAGATTATAATATTGAAAAATGAAGGGAGTAAGAATAATGGGTGAAAAAACTGTGAATAATATGACCTTGACCGAGATTTTGCTGAAAAACACTTCCAATAATTTGCTTGCATTGATTAAGAAAAAGAATATAACTCAAAAAATGCTTGCTAATATAACCGGAGTATCGGAATCAACAGTGTCTGAATACGTGAATGGCAAAAAAGTTCCGCCCGTTGAGTTCCTTGTCAGACTTAAACTGGAATATGGTATTTCAGTAGATGATTTTGTTATGACAGAATCAAATCAGTTTGAAATTCCCGATTCTGCTGAAATTATTGCTTCAAAAAGAAATCTGGACAACAGCAATAAGTTCAAGGGCTTATACTATGTCTATTATTTTGACACAAGTAACTATAAGGGCAGGGATGACAACACTCCTGCTGAATCGCTTGTTTATGGTATTTTAAAAATTTTTGACAGCACTTCCTTGCAAAACGGAAGCGGATGTATAGCCGTTCTCGGACTCAAAAGCGTTGAGAACGCCGATGAAGTAAAGCATAATCTTGATAATTTGTCTGAGGACACCAATGTTTTTGATTATGTCAAGGAACACTATTATGCGAATGCTTACAGCGGTACTTTTGAGATTACTGATAAACATGCATTCCTTTCACTTACACACGGCGAAAAGGATAAGGCTTTGATTATTTTTCACCGTACTTCGAGCAATAAAAAATATTACCTTGGCGGAATCGGAACAATTAACTCTGTTTCCAAGGGACGTGAGTCTATGCCTGTTGTACAGTATATCGGAATTTCCAGAAATTCTATCCGACTTTCCGAGGAAGAAATACATCACAATCTCCTTTTGGATTTGCCGAAGTTTAAAGCAGCAAATGAAGCAGAGGAACTTATTAATTTGTTCCGTTCTCTTTATCTTGATAAAGACGGGCATAAAAACCCAATGACCGAATTGCAGAAAACGATTACAATTAAAGCAAATCTTGAAAGATACATAAAAGACAATCTTGAACGCAATATTTTCAGATACAGCAAGATATCTAATAAGGATGACGACGAATGGTATCATATGCTTAAGGAATCGGCATTGATTGATGATAACTTTGAGAGCTGAGGTGAGTTAAATGTATGAAACTTCAATATCATTTGAAGATGTTATGGCATTGCTTTATAATAATCATACGGTTGTCAGCAGAGCAAATATCAGAAAAGCATATAATTTTGCTGTAGAAAAGCATAACGGACAAACAAGGGTTTCGGGAGAACCGTATATTATGCATCCCTTAAGAGTTGCAAAATTACTCGCAGAATGGGGATTTGGTTCCGAAGTAGTTATTGCAGGGCTTCTGCATGATATAGTAGAAGATTGTAATGTTTCGGTTGATAAAGTTGCAAAAATGTTTGGTTCCGGCATTGCTAATCTTGTAGATGCTGTTACGCAGGTCAATAAGCATATGAAAGGGCTTGAGGGGCTTTCAAAAGAAGAAATTGACAGACTTTCCGATATCAGACTTATCAGGAATATCAGTGAAGAAAGTTTATTTGTAAAGGTTGCAGACAGGCTTGATAATTTGTACACAATAGATGTTATGAGTGAGGCAAAGCAGTTAAAAAAAGCGAGAGATACAAGAGAAATACTTATTCCTATGGTCATTAAAGAAAAAGCTTTCAAACTTGCTGATGAGCTTAGCGAGCTTTGTTTTAAAATTGAGCATCGTGAATTATACAATAAAATTTTTTCTGCATATAACAGAATATCAAGAGCAAATTCAGTTCAAAGTAAAAAAACATTGAGATATCTGAGCAATCTGTTCAGTTCTTCCTGTACTGACCTGCCAAGAAAACTTTTGCCTTATTCAAAGCATATGAAAAGGTTTATTGTTGAAAAACCCCATATGAAAAGCATTTTCAGAACGGTCAGCAACAATGCAGAAAACATATATAACGATATGGATAAATATCTTGTCAAAGATAAAATTGTACTCTATAATATTACTATCGTAATTGAAAACAAGGCTATGGATGAAAACCCGTCAATAAGTTTGTGGGATATATTCTTTGAATATTACAGCGAAATCCTTGCGGATAAGGATATCTGTATTTGTGATTATCGCCATACGCATCACAGCGATACGTCATATATGCTTATATGTGACAGGATGAATAATTACTACAGGTTATTTGTAAAAACAGAAAAGGATTATATGCGCTTTCGTCTTGGCAATATAGTTGATAATGACAAACAGCTTTCATTTACGGAAGTAAACGAAATCGATCCCAGAGATACATACAAAAAGAAAATAAAAGTGTTTGATGAAAACGGAAACGCAAGGTATATTGATGCGGGAGCTACGGTGCTTGACTTTGCTTTTTTGATTCACACCGAACTTGGCTTTCATTTTTTATATGCGATAATTAACGATAACAAGACGCAGCAAGGGCCTTTCGTTAGATTAAATGAAGGCGATATGATAAAAATTGAACACTCGGAAGAGATAACTGTTGATATCAAGTGGTTTTCGTATTGTAAAACATCAAAGGCAACGCATCATCTGGTCAGATATTTTTCAGACATTCTAAATAAATAATTCTAAAGCAAGGATAACGTTCAATGTTTTCCTTGCTTTTTTGATTTTTCTAAAAGAAAATTTCGACTAAATTTACTAATTACTATGATAAAAATTCGAAAATACGAATTACTTTACTATTTATCTATTGAATACATAAAAAATGTGTTTTATAATGTTATTATAAAAAATGTATAATTATGCCAAAATTTCTGATTTACTGTTATGTTTAGATTCTGTCATCTTTTTATAAAGAATCAAGATTATGATAAATACATTGAAAAATAAAGAAGGATATTTTTATGAGCTATCCAATGCTTGTTAACTGGGCTGATTTTAAAATAGTTAATAAAGACGAGGTTATTGTCAAGGACAGACTCGTAGGGGATTGTTATACGCTTGACTGTTACACGGCGTGGTTTGCTAGTAAGCTGGACGGCAAGACAGACCCTTATAAAATCGACAGAAGATTATCTTATGATGATGTTGAAGAGCTGCTTGACGAGCTTGATGATATGGACTTGCTCAGGTGTCGCAGGATATTGGCACGGGATTTTGCAGAGATTTATCTTACCTTGTGGATTCCTAACGAATCAATCTCGTTTCGTATTGCAGCTTTCATTATCAATAAGTTGTTATTGTTTTTGTGGCTGCCGGTGTTTGTTTTTTCAATCTATTATTTCTTTGACAGTTCAGTACATATAAATGATGAATATATGTTGCTCGGATATTTTATAGGATTGATTTTAGGATTGATTATTCACGAATCAGGACATATGTTTGCTTGTCTGGCGTACGGGGGACAAGTCTTTGAAATAGGTGTTTTTATTAAGGGCATTTTCCCCGGAGCATATACGCTGACAAATGCGTCGAATCTTAAAAAACGAATGCAAAGAGTCCAGATAAGTGCGGCAGGCATAGAGGCAAATTTTCTGCTGGCAGGAATAGCTTTGTTTCTGGCAACATGGTTAAAACCGCTTTGCGGATTTTTCTTAGAATTTGCGGTTGCCAATGCTTTTTTAGCTGCGCTTAATTTACTTTTGGTTGACGGTATTGACGGAATGGCAATAATGGGTGAACTGCTTGGTATTGATGATTTAGCAGACAAGACTAAAATGATAAAGAATAACAAATCAAAGAAAAGAAAAATTGCAGATAAAGGCATTACGGGAAAATTATCCGTAGCTGTTTGTTACATCATAAGTTTTGTAAAAATGGCAATTCCAATTATTATACTTATCAATCTTATGGAGCTGATATTATGTTTTATTTAAAAAATCATAAAAAATATTATCAGATAGCATTTGCTTTGATTCCTTTGCTGTTCTCAATTGCTTTCGTATTTTTCAGGTCTGTGCTGTTGTTAGTGCTTATGGCTGTATCACTTTTTGTAATAGTCGGAACAGTCCCGATTTTTCGGAAAAGAGAGAATCTCTGGATGTTCTTATTAACAGCAATTACTACCATTCCGGTTAATTTATATTTGATATTTGCAATTTTGAGTCTTGATTCGCTGGCTGACTACGATTGGATTTGTAAAATACTTTACGGCGCTATGCTTTATTGTGTGTTTTTCAGCGTAGAAGAAATACTGTCTGGATTTATAACAAGATTAATCTGGAAAAAGCAGTACAGAATTAATATTTAAGATAGCAGTATGATAATATGAACAATGCTTAAGGGGGTTATATTATGAGGATAGAGAAAACAAATGTCGATAAAGTGACAAGTCGGATATATGAATATATTGACAGTGTTACAAAATTTACAAGTGAAGCCGAAAATGCAAAATTTAAGAGTTGTTTCGATTATGCTATCGACATCTTTATGTGTGATGTTGAATTTGACACAATAACAATTGATTGTACCGAAGAAGATGTTGATTTTTTGCTTTATGATTACATCAGGATGCTTGCTAAAAATCGTCATTTAGCTATTTATGCTTTTGTTGACAGAGAGGTTAAGGTTGAAACTGTAAATAAACTCGAAAGGCTCAGAAAATTTTGTGAATTTTTTAAAGTCACTCCGACAGGGCTTTATGATGACAAAATACAAATTCACATAGGCTTTTTCACATGTGTATGCGGTGAAAAGTATGATGTGGATTTGATAGCAAAGACGCTGCTTGATTAACAGAAGAAATAGATATTGCATAGGAATTTATAATAAAGGGGAGTAAAAATGATTTATGTTACTTCGGATTTGCACGGGTATCCTCTTGAAAAAATACAAGAAATGTTCGATAAAGTCGGCTTTTCAGATAATGATTTTTGCTTTGTACTGGGTGATGTAATCGACAGGGGCGAGGACGGTATTAAAATTATCAAGTGGCTGATGTCCAAGCCGAATATGGAGCTGATTTTAGGTAATCACGAGGCTATGATGCTTGCTTGCGAGTTTCTGTTTGATGAAATTACCGAAGAGTCAATAAGCAACCTCACAGGCAGTAAACTGAACTCATACCTCGACTGGGAGCAGAACGGTGCAAGACCGACAATTAACGCTTTACATTCAACCAGACCGAGCGAGATTAAATACATTCTTGAGTATCTTCACGAAGCACCTGTATATGAAACAGTAAGCGCAGGAGGAAGAGATTTTCTTCTTTCGCACAGCGGTTTGAGAAATTTTGATAAAAATAAAAAGCTTTCGGAATATTCCGAAAATGACTTTTTATGGAACAGACCGAAGTTTTATGACAGATATTTTGATGATGTCATATGTGTTTTCGGACATACGCCGACGATTCTTTACGGGAGAAATCATATGGGCAAGGCTGTTATAACTGACACATGGATTGACATTGATGCAGGTGCAGCCTGCGGATTTTCGCCTATGATATTAAGACTTGACGATTTAAAAGAGTTTTATTTTTAAATGATATGAATTTGGCTGTTATCAATACTGTCTGGTAAGAATGATGTTGTTACAATTTATTTTTATCCGAATAGTGATAATATAGATTATAATTTGATTATCCCATTAATTCAGTTTTTGATTCGGGCTTATCAGAGGAGATAAACGATAATTTAGCAAATTAACAATTAACAATGTACAATTTACAATTATGGTCGAGTGG
>JBJFHX010000033.1:0-21795 GCA_051893995.1 Ruminococcus sp. | reverse complement strand
CCGATTGATAATTGCGTATCATATCCCGAAAGATATTTCTGAATCAGCGTAACGGAGCTGATGTTGATTCCGGTGTTGTCAACATTCGAAACAACCTCCTGCCTTATGCCGAAATCTGCACTTTCTGCAAGGTATTTCTGAATTTCGGTTGCGTCGGCAACAGATATTGAGCCGTCGAGATTAGCATCGCCCAGAATCAGCGGAGTTTCCTCAGCCGCCGAAACAGTCAGACCGCTTATCGTTGAAGTTAACAGAACAGCAGATAAAACTACTGCGCATATTTTTTTGACTGATAGCTTTTTCATAGAAATTCCTCACTTTCCATATATTTGATTACATAATAACATATATTTTAGCAAAAATCAATATAAAATCAGCAGTAAAAGAACAAAATATATGTAATTTTAAAACAAAGCATAGAAAAAACCACCCGATTTACGGGTGGCTGTTATCAGTCAATTTCAACCATAATCTTTTCATCGCTGCGGATTGCTGCGCTGCGGGCAATTGTGCGGATAGCCTTGGCAATTCTGCCCTGCTTGCCGATGATTCTGCCCATATCGCTCTCTGCAACGTGAATGTGATAAACAGTTGTGCCGTCCTCGCTCGGAGCGTCAGCTTCAACGCTTACCGAATCGGGATCGTCAACAAGACCTTTTGCGATTATAGCAAGTAATTCCTGCATAATATAAGTCCTTTCCTGCTTCGCAATTATTCAATTACGCCGTTCTTCTTAAGAAGTGCCTTTACTGTGTCTGTGGGCTGTGCGCCGTTAGCAATCCACTTCTTAACAGCCTCCTGGTCTACCTTGAACTCGCTGGGGTTCTTGAGAATGTCGTATGTGCCGATTTCCTCAATGAAACGTCCGTTTCTGGGGTATCTGGAGTCTGCAACTACTACTCTGTAGAAAGGAGCCTTCTTTGAGCCCATTCTTCTGAGTCTGATTTTTACTGCCATGATTTTCACCTCTATAAAATTAATTTAAATATATATTCACCAAATTCTTGGATGAATGACTTTTTGCCGGTTGTTACTGCATCGGCGGCATTCCGCCCATCGGCATTCCGCCGAGACCGGGCAGAAGATTTCTCTTTTTCTTCTTGCCGTTTTTGCCCTTTGATTTGAGCTGTTTCATCATTTTCTGCATCTGCTCAAGCTGTTTGATAAGGCGGTTGACTTCTTCAACCGACCTGCCCGAGCCTGCCGCAATTCTGCGCTTTCTTGACGGATTCAGAACAGAGGGGTTGGTTCTTTCCTCCTCGGTCATCGAGAGGATAATAGCCTGCACCCAATCAATCTGTCTGTCGTCAATATCAACGTCCTCAAGCTGTTTGCCGAGTCCTGGGATTTTTGCGAGAATACCCTTAATCGGTCCCATTTTCTTGACCTGCTCAAACTGCTCGTTTAAGTCGTTGAAGTCGAACTTGTTGGACATCATCTTCTGAGCCATCTGCTCGGCTTTTTTCTGGTCAATTTTGCTCTGTGCGTCCTCAATAAGAGTGAGCACGTCGCCCATTCCGAGAATACGGCTTGCCATACGGTCGGGGTGGAAAACCTCAATATCCTCAAGCTTTTCGCCCGTACCTGCAAATTTAATCGGCTTGCCAGTTACAGCCTTTACAGAAAGTGCCGCACCGCCTCTGGTGTCGCCGTCAAGCTTTGTGAGAATTACGCCCGAAATTTCGAGCAGCTCGTTAAAGCTTTTTGCAACGTTTACAGCGTCCTGACCTGTCATTGAGTCAATAACAAGCAGAATTTCGTCGGGATTAACCTCAGCCTTGACCTCCTTAAGCTCGTTCATAAGAGCCTCGTCAATGTGAAGTCGTCCTGCGGTATCGAGAATTACAACGTCGTTGCCGTAGTCCTTTGCCTGTCTGATTGCGGCTTTTGCAATTTTGACGGGATTTTCCGTTCCCATTTCAAACACGGGAACGCCTGCCTTGCCGCCGACAACATTTAACTGGTCAATAGCAGCGGGACGGTAGATGTCGCAGGCAACAAGCAGCGGTCTGCGGTTCTGCTCCTTGAGCATTTTTGCAAGCTTAGCCGCATGGGTTGTTTTACCTGAGCCCTGCAAGCCGCAGAGCATAATTACTGTCGGGGGCTTTGATGCAAATTCAATTCTTGCACCCTCGCCGCCCATAAGGCTTGTAAGCTCCTCGTCAACTATTTTAATTACCATCTGCGCAGGAGTAAGACTTTCCATAACGTCCTGACCTACCGCACGCTCGGTAACCTTGTTTGTGAAATCCTTGGCAACCTTGTAGTTTACGTCAGCTTCAAGCAGTGCGAGTCTTACCTCACGCATTGCCTCCTTAACGTCACTTTCGGAAAGCTTGCCCTTGTTTTTCAGTTTTTTGAATGCGTTGCTTAACTTGTCTGCAAGTCCTTCAAATGCCATAAAATTTCCTCTTATTCTTTAAGTGCGTCTGCCGTGCCTTTAATTTTCTCGGCAAGCGCTTTGATGTTGTTGTCGTGTGAATTGTCAAAGATTTGCTGAGCTGTGGCTGAAATTTCTTCAAGCCCCTTTTCAAGCTCGCAGAATCTTTTGTAAAGGCCGAGCTTTTTTTCAAAATCAAAAAGCTGTTGTTCGCAGCGCTTTATGCTGTCACGCACACCCTGCCTTGTGATACCCGTCTGGTCGGCAATTTCGGCAAGCGACAAATCGTCGTTGTAGTAAAGGTCAATTGCCTGTCTGCCCGACGGCTTTAAAAGCTCGCCGTAGAAGTCAAACAGCAGTGAAACCTCAATGTTCTTTTCCATTTTTTCAGCTCCCTGCCGTATAAAGCAAAAATATGTGTAAAGTAAATTTCTTTACACCAACGAGATTATAATACATACAGCCTGTTTTGTCAAGAAAAATCTTTAAAAATTAATTTTTATCTTTCATATTTATATATGTATGAACAGCAACGAATAATTTTGAACAAAAACAAACCTGTTTACATACCGCTTGTGTAGTGTAATTTTTCCCTGAAAATGAAGAGTTAGCAATAAATATTACAAACAAGACATTTTTATGACTTGCGTTTTCGTCACATTTTACAAAAATTGAAATTTTAGTGAAAAAAACTATTTTTTGTGAGTTTTTCTTCTGAATTTGTGGTATAATTGTTTTGTTAAATTTGTAGAAACAGGAGTTTTGCCTTACGGAACAAATTCTGAATATTGATAGAATGGAAAGCGCAGTTGCCCTTTTTGGCAGTTTTGACGAGAACATAAAACTAATCGAAAAGGAGTTCGGCGTTCGGATAACCTGCCGTGACAGCGAGCTTAAAATTGACGGCGAGGCTGAAAGCGTTTCAAAAGCGAGTCGAGTGATTGAAAGCTTATTACGGCTTATTAACCGAGGAGAGTCGCTTTCGGAGCAAAACATTCGCTACTGCATTTCGCTTGTAAACGAGGACAGCGAGGAAAAAATTGAACAGCTTGCAGGCGACTGCATCTGCATAACTTCAAAAGGCAAGCCTATTAAGCCTAAGACTATCGGTCAGAAGCGCTACTGCAATATGATTGCCGACAACACAATTACAATCGGAGTAGGACCTGCCGGAACGGGCAAGACCTACCTTGCGGTTGCAATGGCGGTTACGGCGTTTCGAAGTAAGCAGATTAACCGTATTATTCTGACTCGTCCTGCCGTTGAAGCAGGTGAAAAGCTCGGCTTTCTTCCGGGTGATTTGCAAAGCAAGGTTGACCCTTATCTTCGACCTCTGTACGATGCGCTTTTTGATATGCTCGGAGCTGAAACGTATCAGAAATACGTTGAACGAGGCAATATTGAGGTTGCTCCTCTTGCGTATATGCGAGGCAGAACGCTTGACGACAGCTTTATTATTCTTGACGAAGCGCAGAATACCACGAGCGAGCAGATGAAAATGTTTCTTACCCGACTTGGTTTTAACTCTAAAATGGTAATCACAGGCGACATTACGCAGATTGACTTGCCCAGAGGAGCTAAAAGCGGACTCAAGGACTGCATTAAAATTCTGAAAAATATTGAGGGAATAGGAAGCTGCACCTTTGACGAGCGTGACGTAGTGCGTCACCGACTTGTTCAGGATATTATCAAGGCTTACGCAAAATACGAAAATACAAGAACATAACACAATTGGGTATCGGGTTATGTTTTAGATGTTTTAAATAATAATTTATTGAAAGGAATGGTTAAAATGGCAGACAACAAAATAAGAGTAGTGATAACGAACAAACAGAAGACAGTTAAAATCCCTACGGGAATCAGAATGCTTGTACGTCGCTGCTGTAACGCAGTGCTTCAGATGGAGAAGTTTCAGGGACCTGCTGAAATCAGCGTTACCTTTACCGATAACAAGGGCATAAAGGAGCTTAACAAGCAGTACCGCAACAAGGATATTGAAACTGACGTGCTTTCATTTCCGATGGGTGAAAACGGCGTTTACGATACCGATATGGAAACAGGCGCAAAGATTTTAGGCGATGTTGTAATTTCAATGGAAAAGGCAAGAGATCAGGCTGAGCTTTTCGGTCATTCGCTTCAGAGAGAGGTAGGCTATCTCACAGCTCACAGCGTTCTGCATCTTCTCGGCTACGACCATATGGAAAACCTTGAAAAGGTAAGAATGAGAGAAAAGGAAGAGCTTATTATGGAACAGCTCGGACTTCCCGCATCATCAAGCTACATAGTTGATGACGCTCTGATTTGATATGAA
This sequence comes from Ruminococcus sp., assembly GCA_051893995.1. Taxonomy (GTDB): domain Bacteria; phylum Bacillota; class Clostridia; order Oscillospirales; family Acutalibacteraceae; genus Ruminococcoides. The sequence continues at coordinate 17,104 of JBJFHX010000033.1, read as the reverse complement.
AAAGCAGATTTTAAGCTTTAAATGTGCCTTTCGGGGCATATGGTACACGGTTAAAAGTGAAAGCCATATGAGGTTTCATATGGTTGCAGGCTTTTACGTCCTGCTGTTTTCGCTTTTTTACAATTTCTCGGCGGCACAGACGGCTCTGCTGATTATCCTGATAGCCCTTATTATGTTTGCCGAAATTGTAAACACCTGTATCGAGGAGCTTTGCAATCTGATTTCGGACAGATACGAGCCGCTTATACGAATTGCCAAGGATACTGCGGCAGGGGCGGTGCTTGTGCTGTCAATTGCGGCTGTTGCTGTAGCCGTAGTTTTCTTCCTTGATTTTGATGTGCTTTACGGAATTTTTCTGTTCTTTTGTGCTAACCCCGTATTGCTTGCCCTGCTTGTGATTTCAGCCGTTTTATCGGTTGTTTTTATAGTGCTCGGCCCAGTCGGAATTAAGGAAAAGCTTTTAAAAATACTGTAGGGAACGATCCCTGTGTCGTTCCTGAATTAAAAGGGGCATACTGTATCCGGTTTGCCCCAAATTTTTGTATAAGAGGTAATTGATGAATACTAATGATAAATCAGCTTTTGTTGCTATAGTCGGCAGACCGAACGTGGGCAAAAGCTCAATACTCAACAGACTTCTCGGTCAGAAAATCGCAATCGTTTCAAGCAAGCCGCAGACTACACGTAACAGAATTACGGGTGTATTAACCGATGGCGAATATCAGCTCGTTTTCTTCGATACACCGGGTATGCACAAGCCGAAGAATTCACTCGGCAAATATATGGTGCGTTCGGTAAATGAATCAGTCGGCGGCGTTGACTGCTGTATGCTCGTTGTAGAGGCCGGCAAGGAGCCGACAAATACCGAGCTTGCGCTTATTGAAAAATTCAAATCGCTTGAAATGCCCGCAATCCTTGCAATCAATAAAATTGATATGCTCAAGGAAAAGGACGCATTGATGAAGCAAATTCTTGACTACACAAAGCTTTACAATTTTGATGCCGTTGTGCCCGTAAGCGCACAGGATGGAAGCGGAATGGACGAGCTTTTAGACGAGCTTAAAAAGCAGTCGAGTGAGGGAGGACATTACTTTGATGACGACACCCTCACAGACCAGCCCGAAAGGGTAATTGTAGCCGAGATTATCCGTGAAAAAATTTTAAGGCTCTGCGATAAGGAAATTCCTCACGGAACGGCTGTTGTAATTGAGAAGATGAAAACAAGGGATAACGGAATTTTAGATATTGACGCTACAATTTTCTGCGAGCGTGACACGCACAAGAGAATAATCATCGGAAAGAACGGCGCAATGCTCAAGAAAATCAGCACATTCGCCCGTCAGGACATCGAAAACTTTTTTGACTGCAAAGTGTTCTTGCAGACGTGGGTAAAGGTAAAAGAGGACTGGCGAAACCGTGCCCAGATTTTGCAGAATTTCGGCTTTGATGAAAAGAATTTTGACTGATGATATGGAAATATTTTTAAATAAAGCGGAGTTTTCAGACTGCGAACAAATCCATAAAATGCAGGCTTCGGCATTTGCCGCACTGCTTGAAAAATATCGTGACTATGAAACAAATCCAGCCTCGGAATCGCTTGAAAAAATACAAAATAAATTCAGTCAATCCTTTACCGATTATTATTTTATTATGCTTGATAAAACAAAAATCGGCGTTGTGAGAGTTGTAAGATTAAGCGATACGACTTGCCGAATATCACCAATGCTGATTCTGCCCGAATATCAGAATAACGGCTACGCTCAACAGGCGTTGTCGGCTGTTGAAAAGCTGTATCCGAATGCTGAGGAATGGAAGCTTGATACAATAAAAGAAGAAAGCAGGCTTTGTCATTTGTACAAGAAATGCGGTTACATTCCGACAGGCAAAGAGGAAATTTTAAAAGACGGAATGACAATTGTTTATTACTGCAAGCGAGTTTAGAATTATGTAAAGTTATATACTTATTCCAAATGTAGGGAACGGTCTTGACCGTTCCGCAGGAGTAGATGAACTATGGATTTACCGAAAAGGAAACCTCAGCGATTAAAATCCTTCGACTATGCAGCAGAAAAATACTATTTTGTTACCATGTGTACAATGGATAAACAGAATTTATTTGGTAATTTAATAAATCAAAATGATACCGTTAAAATGGTTTATACATTTATGGGTGAAATTGCGTTAAAACATTTGAAGGAAATTGAGAACCATTTTGATGAAATTAAAATTGACAAATATGTAATTATGCCCAACCATATACACATAATTATTGTCATTGGCTGTAACGGAAATTCGGAACGGTCAAGACCGTTCCCTACACTTTCTACAGTGATAGGCTTGTATAAGTCGGGTGTTTCTCGTGAGGTCGGCTGTAAAATCTGGCAAAAATCCTTTCACGACCATATCATCCGCAATAAAAATGATTATCTGAAAATCCGGGAATACATAGAAAAAAATCCTCTCAAATGGGATTTGGATTGTTACTGCAATTGAGGTGAAACTATGTGCTTTATCTGTGAACGAATTGAAATGATAAAAAACGGAACGAATCCGTATTTTGTCAAGGAGCTTGAAACGGGTTACGTTGTAATCGGCGACCACCAGTATTTCAAGGGCTATACGCTTTTTCTCTGCAAGCAGCACAAAACCGAGCTTCATTTCCTTGATGAACCGTTCAGAACGAAATTTTTAAGCGAAATGGCTGACGTTGCAAAAGCCGTTTACAATGCCTTTGATGCAGAGAAAATGAATTACGAATGTCTCGGCAACGGCGAAACTCATCTTCACTGGCATTTGTTCCCAAGAAAGTCGGGCGATATGCCGATAAAAGGTCCTGTGTGGTGGCTGCCAAAGGACGAAATGTACGACGATAAAAACCGTCCTTCAAAAGAAGAACTCGAAGAAATGAAAGCAAAATTACTCAATGAATTAAACAAATTGTAATTCAATTCTAAAAAATCCAAAATCTGCTTTATATAAATTTGCACTATCCGAAAACAATAATTTCGGAGGTGTTTTAAATGGACGACTGGTATATGTGGCAGGCGTTTTTTACAACGGGCAGCGTTCTTGACTATCTTCGCTACAAGAGTATTCAGAATGCTAAGGACACCGGTGCTGACACCGTTTCAAGGGAGGAAACCGATGAAATTCCGGACGGAAGGACTTATTATCAAGGAACAGAATATCGGTGAGCAGGACAAGCTCGTTTTTGCCCTTACCAAATCCAACGGCGTAATCAAGGCGTTTGTCAGAGGTGCCAAAAATATTAAAAATCAGAAGTGCGCCTCAACTTCGCTGCTTTCATATTCCCGACTCACAATCTACAAGGGTCGGGACAGCTACATAATCGGCGATGCGCAGACAATCCGCATTTTTTCAAAGCTGAGAAGCGACGTAAAAAAGATGTGCCTTGCTCAGTATTTCTGCGAGCTAGCGCTCACAATCTGCCCGAGAGAGCAGAAGGCTGACGCATTTTTAAGCCTTATTCTCAATTCGCTCTATCTTCTCGGCGAAGAAAAACGCAGTGCAGAGCTTATAAAACCCTGCTTTGAAATGCGCCTTGCAAGTATGGCAGGCTATATGCCCGACTTGAGAATGTGCAGAGAGTGCGGTGAATACTGCCCCGATATAATGTATTTTCTGCCAAAGCTCGGTATGCTCGAATGTGCCTCTTGTCACGTTAAAAACGGTGAAATGGCGATTGAGCTTAACCCCCCAACGCTCACTGCTTTGCGGCATACAGTTTATGCAGACGATGACAAGCTGTTTTCTTTTTCACTTTCACAGCAGGGGCTTGAGGTGCTAAATCAGGCAAGCGAAAGCTATTTAAAATACAGATTTGAAAAAGACTTCAAAACATTGACATTTTACAAAATGATAAGTTAAGGATAAATTATGAACAGACATTACAAAACACTTGAACTTGATAAAATACTTGAACGCCTTGCAGGCAGAACAAACCTTGACGATGCCCGTGAAATGGCGCTTAAGCTTGAGCCGCAGTTCGATTTGAAAAAGGTTCAGCTTCTTTTAAAACAGACCGATGACGCAGTCGTTTTAAGCGGAAAATTCGGTGCGCCGTCATTCGGCGGAGCAACCAACTGTGCAAACCAGTTACGACGTGCGCAGGCAGGCGGCTGCCTTTCAACAGGCGAGCTTTTAAAAATCGCACAGACATTGAGGATAATCCGCACAGTCAAGGAGTGGCATTCAAGATTTGCTAACACAGAAACTGCGCTTGACATCTATTTCAGCGGACTGATTTCCAATAAATTTTTGGAGGAAAAAATCACCTCTGCAATTTTAAGCGAGGACGAAATTGCTGACAGCGCAAGCACGGCTTTGTCCGATATACGCAGAAAAATCCGCACTGCATCGTCAAAAGCAAGAGAAGTGCTTGACAAAATCATCCACAGCTCAACATACATAAAGTATCTTCAGGACGCTATCGTAACACAGCGTGACGGACGGTATGTTGTGCCTGTAAGGAGCGAATGCCGCAACAACGTGCCCGGACTTGTTCACGATACCTCGTCAAGCGGTGCGACTGTTTTCATTGAGCCTATGGGCGTTGTTCAGGCAAACAACGATATTAAAATGCTCAAATCAAAAGAGGAGGAGGAAATCGAGCGAATCCTCTTTGAGTTGTCGGCAAGCGCAGGCGACTTTGCCGATACGATAATCAGAAGCTATGATAACCTTGCAAATCTCAACCTTATTTTTGCCAAGGCTGACCTTGCGTATTCAATGAAAGCCACGATGCCGATTATGAACGACAGAGGTGTGGTTGACATAAAGCAGGCAAGACACCCTCTTATTGACAAAAACAAGGTTGTTCCTGTAGATATTGTGCTCGGAAAGTCCTTTGACACGCTTGTAATCACAGGACCGAATACGGGCGGTAAAACGGTTACTCTTAAAACGCTCGGACTGCTTACGCTTATGTCTATGTGCGGACTGTTAGTGCCTTGCGCCGACAACAGCGAGCTGTCGGTTTTCAGACGTGTGCTTGTCGATATAGGCGACGAGCAGAGCATAGAGCAGTCGCTGTCAACCTTTTCGGCGCACATGACGAACATTATTCAGATAATCAAGCTTGCAAACGCAGGCTCACTCTGCCTTATTGACGAGCTCGGCGCAGGCACGGACCCCGTTGAGGGTGCGGCGCTTGCTATTGCAATTCTTGAAAAACTGCGCACACGCCACGCAAAAATTGCATCAACCACTCACTACGCAGAATTAAAGGAGTTTGCACTACGCACAGAGGGCGTAGAAAACGGCTGTTGCGAGTTTGACGTTGCAACGCTCAAGCCGACCTACAGACTTTTAATCGGCGTACCCGGAAAGAGTAACGCATTTGCAATTTCAAAAAGGCTCGGAATGGACTCTGAAATTGTTGACAGGGCGCAGGAACTTGTCTCCTCCGAGAGCAGACAGTTTGAGGACGTTGTAGAAAAGCTTGAAAAACGCCGTCAGAGTCTTGAAAAACAGCTTGAAAATGCAAACAGGCTTACAGCCAAAGCAAACACAGAAAAGCAGAAAGCCGAGAATGAAATGCTCAAAGCCAAGAAGGACGCTGAGCGTGAAATTGAGCGTGCAAAGCAGGAGGCACAGCGCATAATTTCACAGACAAGGGCGCAGGCAGAAGCACTTGTTGAAGAGCTTGACAAGGCGAGAAAATCAAAGGAAATGAGTGCCGAGGCTCGCTCAAAACTGAAACGTGACATTGATAAAATGGAGGCTCACGCAGACCCGATTCAGGCTAAGAAAACGCCGAATGAAGAATACAAACTGCCCCGTCCGCTTAAGGTCGGCGACAGCGTTCTGATTTACGATATTGACAAAAACGCAACCGTACTTGCACCGCCCAACAAAGAGGGACTTGTGCTTGTTCAGGCTGGAATTATTAAAACAAGAGTTGACATTAAAAATCTCAGACTGTTAAAATCACAGAACAAGCCTGCCGCAAGTCAGTTTTCAAGCAGGCGGAATGTGCCCAGCAGAATGGACGTCCGTCCCGAAACAGAGGTTGACGTAAGGGGCGAAACTGCGTTTGACGCAGTCAGCATTGTTGACAAGGCAATTGACAATGCCGTTTTGTCGGGCGTAAGCAAAATAACAATTATTCACGGCAAGGGAATGGGAGTTCTCAGACGTGAAATCAATCAGTATCTTAAGTCAAACAAAGCAGTCAAAAGCCACCGCCTCGGTGTATTCGGCGAGGGCGAGGACGGCGTAACGATTGTTGAACTGAAATAATCACAGAGCAGAGATTAAAGCGGATTGTCGGGGACAGATTCCCAGACGTCCCGAAAGTTGTTTTGCAACAAATATATTTAGCAGGAAACGGAGCAGAAATATGAAAAAGCAATTCCTTGATTCGGGAAAAATCGTAGGCACTCACGGCATAAAGGGTGAAGTGAGAATCGAGCCGTGGTGCGATTCACCCGAGTTTTTATGCGCCTTTAAAAAGCTGTATCTTGACGAAAAAGGACAGACCTTCATCGAAGTAAAATCCCGTCCTCACAAGAACATAACCCTTGCAAAAATCAAGGGCGTTGACACAATTGAACAAGCCGAAAAATTCAGAGGGAAGGTTGTCTATATCAACCGCGATGACATTACGCTTGACGAGGGTGTAAACTTTGTTCAGGACTTAATCGGACTTGAAGTTAAGGACGCTGAAAACGGCACTGTTTACGGCAGAATTACCGACGTTCTGCGCACGGGTGCAAACGACGTCTACGAAATCACCGACAGTAACAACAAAAAGTACCTCGCACCCGTTATTGACGAGGTTGTTGAGGGAATCGACGTTGACGGCGGCTTTGTACTCATTCACCCGATGAAAGGAATATTTGACGATGAGGATTGACATAATAACCTTATTCCCCGAAATGTTCGAGCCTGTTTTAAATGAGAGCATAATCGGCAGGGCACAGAAAAGCGGTGCAATTGAAATCGTCTGCCACCAGCTTCGTGACTACGCATTTGATAAGCACAGACGTGTTGACGACACGCCATACGGCGGTGGAATGGGTATGCTTATGAAAGCTGAGCCGATTGCGCTTTGCTTTGAGGATATCTGCAAGCAGACGGACAAAAAACCGCATTTTGTCTATATGTCGCCGCAGGGGAAAACACTTACGCAAAAGCGTTTAAGAGAGCTTGCAGACGTTGAAAACATATGTATTCTCTGCGGCCACTACGAGGGCGTTGACCAACGGCTTTTAGATACATTTATTGACGAGGAAATCTCAATCGGCGACTATGTGCTTACGGGCGGTGAGCTGCCTGCAATGGTGTTTGCCGACGCACTTGCAAGAATGGTTCCCGGTGTGCTTTCAAACAACGAATGCTTTACCGAGGAAAGTCACTTCAACGGACTTTTAGAATATCCTCAGTACACAAAACCCTCAGAGTGGAGAGGGCAGATAGTCCCCGAGGTGCTTTTAAGCGGTCACCACGCAAATATTGAAAAGTGGCGCAGGGAAAAAAGCCTTGAAGTCACAAAAGAAAAACGCCCCGATTTGCTTGAGAATAGCTGATATTCGGTATTTATGTATGAAAATTTTACTCAATTATTGTAAAATTGCACAAGAAACGATTTGATTTTTTGACTTCAGGTGAATATTAATACGAAAATATTTTAGCGTATTGACCTTGATAATAAAAAAGATTATAATATGTATTAAATCAAGCCTTTAAGGTCTTTTCGGTTTGAATTCTAATATGTCAGAGAGGGTTTTCAAAATGTATGTTAAGGAAGTTTTAGTTCAGAACAAAGCCGGCTTACACGCTCGCCCGGCAACTTTCTTTATCCAGAAAGCTAACGAGTACAAATCAACAATCTGGGTTGAGAAGGAAGAGCGTCGTGTTAACGCAAAGAGTCTTCTTGGCGTACTGTCACTCGGTATTATCGGCGGAACAACAATCAAGATTATTGCTGACGGCTCGGACGAAACCGAAGCAGTTGAAGGTCTTGTTGCTCTCGTAGAATCAGGTTTTACTGAATAATTGTAAACTCACAGCATATTTTTGGGCGGAATTATCCGCCCTTTTTGTTTTTGTTCAGGTGGTGAAATTATGAATCCAAAAATGCAGGAACTGCGCAAAAAGGCAATGGCACTGCCGCTTTTGCCGGGCGTGTATATTATGCACGATAAAAGCGGAGAAATTATATATATCGGCAAGGCAAAGGCGCTCAAAAACCGTGTAAGCCAGTATTTCGGCTCGCAGAACAATCACGCCGAAAAAGTGCGCAGAATGGTTGACAATGTTGACGATTTTGAATATATCATCACCGACAGCGAATTTGAGGCGCTGATTCTTGAATGCAGTCTTATCAAACAGCACACGCCGAAGTACAACATTCTGCTCAAGGACGACAAGGGCTACAGCTATATAAGGGTAAGCCCCGGCGACTGGGGAAGAATTACGTATGTTCTGCAAAAAAAGGACGACGGAGCACAGTACATCGGACCGTACAAAAGCAGTTATTACGTAAAAAGCGCAGTTGAAGAGGCTAACAAGATTTTTATGCTCCCGACCTGCAACAGACGTTTTCCGCAGGATTTCCGTAAGGGCAGACCTTGCCTTAACTATCACATAAAGCAGTGTATGGCTCCCTGTACGGGCAGAGTAAAGCTTAAAGACTACAAAGAAAGCCTTTCACAGGCGCTTGACTTTTTAAAGGGCGGCTCGTCAAACTCAATAAAACAGCTCACTGCACAAATGGAGGAGGCGGCAGAAAACCTTGAATTTGAGCGTGCCGCAAGAATCCGTGACAAGATAAATGCGGTTAAAAAAATGGGCGAAAAGCAAAAGGTTGTTGCCAACAAGGTGCTTGACGAGGACGTTATTGCAAGCTTTACCGACGACGGAAAAATCTGTTTTCAGGTTTTCCGCTTTGAGGGCGGCAGGCTTTTTGACCGTGAAAGCTTTATTTTTGACAGCGGCGACAGCGAAAGCGAGTACGAGGAATTTCTGCTCAGCTACTATACAATCAGAAACGACATTCCGAAAAATATTGCGCTTGACAAGGATTTTGACGGTATAGATGCAATTGCACAGTGGTTAAGTGAAAAACGTGGAAACAAGGTCAATGTAACCGTTCCGCAAAGGGGAGAGCAGGCACAGCTTGTTTCAATGTGCCGTTCAAATGCCGCCGAGGCACTTGCCCAGAAAAAGGGTGCAACGGTGCGTGAATTCGGTGTGCTTGAGGAACTTAAGGAAACCCTCGGACTTGAAAAACTGCCCGAATATATTGAATCCTACGATATTTCAAATCTTGCAGGTACGGAAAATGTCGCAGGAATGATAGTCTATAAAAACGGAAAGCCGCTTAAATCGGCATACAAAAAATTCAAAATCAAGGGCTTTGAGGGACAGGACGACTATGCGTCAATGGCTGAGGTTATTACACGCCGCTTTGATGAATACTATAAATCGGAGGACAAGACCGAGGGTTTCGGAAAACTGCCCGACTTGATTCTGCTCGACGGAGGCAAAGGACAGGTAGCGGCTGTAAAGCAGGTGCTTGAAAGAATGAATATAGATGTTCCTCTGTTCGGCATGGTAAAGGACGACAAGCACCGCACACGTGCCGTAACAGGTGACGGAGGAGAAATTGCAATCAGCTCAAAGCGTGCGCTGTTTACATTCCTGAGCAAAATGCAGGACGAGGTTCACCGTTTTGCAATCGGCTATCACCACGCACGCAGGAGCAAAAACACGTTTAAAAGCTCGCTTACGAATATTGATGGCGTGGGAGAGGTTAGAGCAAAGTCGCTTTTAAAATATTTCAGAACGATTGACAATATTTCAAAGGCAGATTTAGCGGAGCTTGAAAACGCACCGAAAATGACAAAGGACAGCGCACTTGCTGTTTACAGATATTTTCACGCCGAGGACGAAAGTCAGACGGAAGATGATGATAAACCATAATTTAGCAAATTAACAATTAACAATGTACAATTTACAATTATGGTCGAGTGGATAGTTTGCGATAGTTCAAAAGTTTAGTGCCCGAATTTATTTATATGCGGCGTTGCCGCAAGCGTGAAAATATATTATTGTAGCGGCGAACTGTGTTCGCCATAATGTATAAATTGTTTCACAATTTATACATAGGGACGTCAGGGAAATTCCCCTGTTAGGGGAAATGTCGCAAAGCGACAAAAGGGTTGCCGTTTTCGCAGAAAAGCCGTCCCCTACGTCAACGTTGCGCTAAATTATGGTTTATCTCACTTTTAATTAAGCTTTAAAACTTAAGCAAAATAAAATGTTGTTGTAAAATATGGTGTAATGTGTTATACTTACAACAGAAAATACATTTAGAAGGAACAATGCTATGCGTGTAATTACAGGTTGTGCAAGGGGCAGACGTCTTGAAACCCTTGAGGGTGAGGATGTAAGACCTACTACCGACAGAATTAAAGAAGCAATTTTTTCAATTATCCAGTTTGAAACCGAGGGCAGAGCATTTCTTGATTTGTTTGCAGGCTCGGGACAAATGGGTATTGAAGCGTTGAGCAGAGGTGCAAAAACGGCTTGTTTTGTTGACAATTCAAAAAAATCTCTCGATACCGTCAAGAGAAATCTGAAAACTACCAAGCTTGAACAGAACGCAAAAACCTTTGCAATGGATTATCAGAGTTTTCTTGCAATGTGCTCCGAGCGTTTTGACATTGCGTTTCTCGACCCGCCGTACAAAACGGGAATGTTGCAGAAATCGCTCGAGCTTGTGCCCGAAATAATGAACGAAACGGGCGTGATTATAGCGGAAAATCCGCTTGACGAAGAAATTTTGTCGAATTACGGCAATTTTGTACTTGACAGACAGTATCGCTATGGTAAAATAAAAATAAGTACATTCAGACATAAGGATTTTGTAAAATGAATAAAACGGTAATTTGTCCGGGAAGCTTTGACCCGGTCACACTCGGTCATCTTGACATAATCAGGCGATCGGCTAATATGTTTGACCACGTCATTGTCGGCGTGCTTGTGAATTCCTCAAAAACTCCGTGCTTTTCAATTGATGAGCGAATCGGATTTTTAAAAGAGGTTACGCAGGATATACCGAATGTTGAGGTAGTCAGCTTTGACGGCTTGCTTGCCCAGTACTGCAAGGAAAGAAACGTTGACGCAATTGTAAAGGGGCTGCGTGCGGTTTCGGACTTTGAATACGAATTTCAAATGGCTATTACCAACAAAAAGCTCAATCCGCAGCTTGAAACAATCTTCCTCATGGCAAATTCGGAGTCTATGTATCTCAGCTCGAGTATGGTGCGTGAGGTTGCCTCAATGGGCGGAGATATAAGCAATTTTGTGCCAAAATGTATTCACGACAGAATAGTAAACAGGATTTCAAATCTTAAAAAATAAACCTAATTCAGATTGGATTATATAAGGAGTGGAAAAAATGAAAGTTGATGATTTAATTCTACAGCTTCAGGACGTTATTAACGACGCAAAGTCAATGCCGTTTTCAGGCGGAAAGGTTATGGTAAGCAGCGATGAAATCTACGATATTATCGACCAGATTCAGGACGCTATGCCTGCTGAGGTAAGACAGGCAAAGAATATCGTTGCCGACAGAAAGCAGATTCTTGCCGAAGCTAACCGTGAGTCTGAAAACATCATCAGAGCTGCTGAGGAACGCAAAAAGGCAATGCTTAACCAGAATGAGCTTGTAAGAGAGGCTCAGGCAAAGGCTAAGGAAATTGTTGACGATGCAAAGCAGAAGTCAGCCGAAATCAGAAAGGCTGCAAACGTTTATGTTGACAGCATCATCAGACGTACTGAGGAAGGCATTTCTGCACAGCTTGACCAAATCAAGAAAACAAGAGCGAACATCATCAATTCACAGAAGTCAAAACAGCAGAATCAGTAAATCCGTTATTTAAAAGAATCGGCTTTATGTCGGTTCTTTTTTTATGACTAATTGCAAGATATACAATATAATCCTGCAAAAATAATCCGCAAGGTTGTTTTGTTACTATTCAAAATTGCTCTATATAACTGAAAATATGCAGAAATTCAACATTTTAGACAAAAAGAAAAATGAATTATTAATTATTATTTATTGCAATACAGGTTGACATATCAAATATTGAACATTATAATAAAGACGATAAAAGAAATGGAAGAACATTAGTTTTCTTTCTGTTTTCGGTTTTATTTGGATTAATCAGGATAGTTGACTTGGATAAAGGTGTCCGTGCTCTTTGGAGTATGGGCATTTTTTATATTTCAGCATATGGGAGGAAAACCGAAAATGAATCGAAAGAATCGAAACTCAAAAACAAAAATCAGGAAACTATGCGCTACTGCACTTGCAGGTATGCTTGTTGTTTTACTTATTTGTTCAACAACGATTATCGGCGGTGCGGTAACAGATGAACAGCCAACCGTAAGCGTTGTGAATTTTTCACCCAAATGGGGTGATAAGGCTGCTAATATTGAATCAATGACTTCATACATTGAGGAAGCGGCTGAAAACGGAACGGACATTATTCTGTTCCCTGAAATGGCTGTTACCGGCTACAGCACAGGTATGGAGTATTCGGACGGCAGTTCAGTTCCAATGCCCGTTGAGCTTGCTGAAAGCAAAACCGGACAGACTGCGGCATATTTTTCTGATTTGGCAGAAAAATACGATATGTACATTGTCTACGGTGCTACAGAAACTGTTGAGGGTGAAAGTGATATGGCGTATAATTCCGCTTTTGTTTGCACACCCGACGGTTATGTGGACAGTTATCAGAAGATTTCACCCGTTGAAGGAGAATGGTGCAAATCCGGCTCAACACCTAAATATTTCAGCACACCCTGGGGTAATGTAGCGTTAAGCATTTGCTACGACACTTACTCCGTTCCGGAAATAGGCAGAATATATTCAGCAGCAGGCTGCTTTTTGATGTTAAATCCCACTGCGATTGTCGGCGGCGACTGGGGCTGGGATTATCTTGATTACAGCGATGCAATTTATTGCGAGTATACCGAAGATTACTATGTAAAGAGCTGGAAATCTTATTACAGACTATATCTTGAAACAGATGTTCAGTATGACGGAATGTATATTGCAAGCTCTAACATACTCGGTCCTGACGGTCCGGACGATGTTCGCAACTTTGAAGGCGGCTCTCTTATTATAGGCCCTTCCAATACAGTTGCATCAAGTCCGTCAAATAATAAGTATGATTATATAACCTACTATGCAGGCTCTGTAGATAATGACAATTCAGGACTTGCAACAGCAACATTAGATGTTTCTTTGGCTACAAATGCTCTGACACACAGAGATATTTTCCAGCCTGATCTTTATGCTCAGTGGTATTCCGAGCTTGCGGCAGGCAAAAGCGTTTCAGCCCCGACAACCGATGAATCACCCGTTTGCTCTGTTGTGGATATGGATCCGGAATGGGGCGACAAAGAAGCAAATTGTAATAAAATTCTAAGCTATATGAGCGAGGGTGCAGGTTCTGTAGATATTATTGTATTCCCTGAGATGGCTCTTACGGATTATGCAAGCACAAGTGATTACGGCTCCGAAAAGTGGAATATGGTTATCAGAGAAGCCGAAACAACAGACGGTATATACGCTTCAAAAATTGCAGAGAAAGCAAAAGAGTACGGAATGTATGTAATTTACGGTACTGCAGAGGTTAATCCTGACGACAGCGAACATCCCTATAATTCTGCTTTTGTTGCAACTCCCGACGGTGAAACACTTTCTTATAAAAAGATTCAGCCTGTTGAGGGCGCATGGTGCACTCCCGGAAGCGAGCCTTTGATTGTTGAAACTCCTTGGGGCGGAATGGGAATAAGCATTTGTATGGATACTTACAGCTATCCCGAGCTCGAAAGATACTACGCTGCAGCGGGCTGTAAGATACTTGTTAATCCCACAGCGTCAGGCGGATATGCCAAAAAGAACTTTGTATATAACACAACTCTTGCTTCAATTGCAAACCGTGACGGAATGATTGTATTAAGCTCCGATCTTATCGGTGAATGCGGTCCGTCAGATATGCTTTCACAGTTTATCGGTAAGTCAGTAATAATCGGAAGAAACGGATTAAGCCCGATTTTCTATACTGTTGAAAATACAAGCAGTGAGCTTATGCAGACTGCAACAGTTAATATGGCTTATACCGGATTTGCAATTATGAATTTCAATCCTGAAGTTATCTCAAACGGTTATGCAAAACTTGCAGCAGGTGAAGCCCTTTATGATTACAGCGGATTAGTTCCTGCTTCTGATTATGTTGTTCCCTCGACTGAACCCTTAGTAACAGAGCCTTCAGCTACTGAACCGGAAACTATTGTTCCTACAACTTCACCGGATGCAACTTCTTCAACTTCAGCGACCTCTGCATCAAAATCTGCAACGACTGACACAGCAAAGGATAATTCATCAGTAAAAACAGGCTTTGATATGCTCTCAATCTACATTGTAATTGCATTGGCAGGTGTCGGTACGGCGATGATTGCATATAACAGAAGAAAAGCTTCATAAGATAAGTAAAAAAACCATAAAAAAACAGCCTCTGATTTCAGGGGCTGTTTTGTCGTATAGAAGTAATATTAAAAAATAAAGAAAAATATAACTCCGACAGTTACGCTCAGCAGTATTGCGACGAGAACATCTCTTATAAAGTGAACGCCTGCAAAAACTCTTGAAAGCGTAATCAGAAATGAAACCGACAGTGCGGCAATACCAAGCTCAACATTTACGTAGAGAATCGCAAGTGAAATTATAAATGCGCTTGCCGTGTGGCGGCTGGGCATGCTCTGTCCCTTTGTCGTCTTACCGAAAAGCGAAGGCGTGTTGTATTTTTCATACGGTCTTTGCTCGTTAATCACCTTGCGCAAAACCGTTACAAGCAGAAACACACCGAGCGGAACTAGGATTATTTTGAAAAGATCAGCAGGATTGCTGAAAAATACATAGGCAATCAGCGCTGGGTAGCCGATAAACAGCAGCAGCGGCAGAAAGCGGTAGCAGAATTTCAGCGCATTGCAGGCAAAATTGCGTTCTTTAAAAAACATAATAATTCGTTTGTAGTTCTTCCCGGTAATTTTAAACATCTCCGTTTGAGTTTATTTTCGCTTTTATTCTACCATATGTGCTAAACTATTTCAACATTGTATTTTTCAAACCAGTAGTCAAGCTCAATGATATATGCAAGAATCTGCGGAGCCTGCATTAGCTGACCGTACCACGGAGTTGTGATTGCATCGGGATTTTCAATTATGCTTTCAATTGATTTTTTGTTCAGCATTTCGGTGAGCGCATTTTTCTTTTCGAGAATTAATTTCAGCCTCTTTGCACATTCCTCAAAGTAAATCGGATTGTGCGTCTTGGGGTAGGGGCTTTTCTTGCGCCAGCAGATTTCCTTTGGCAGAATATCCTCAAAAGCCTTTCTGACAATTCCCTTTTCACGGTTGCCGTACGCCTTTAGGCTCCATGGCATATTGTATGCGTACTCCACAAGGCGGTAGTCGCAGAACGGCACTCTCACTTCAAGACCGCTGAACATTGAGCACCTGTCCTTGCGTTCAAGCAGACACTGCATAAACCAGTAGAAATTCAGGAAAAACATCTCTCGCATACGGCTGTCGGTTTCGCTGTCGCTTTTCAGCTTAGGCGCAAGATTAATGGTATCAAGATACCTCTGACGCACGTACTCCTCGCCGTTTTTGAGGATTCCGTCCTTCAAAATAAACCTGCGAACGTCCTGACTCTTTGACCACGGAAAGCAGTCGTCAAAAAGTATGCTCTTGTCGTGATACCACGGATAACCGCCGAACAGCTCGTCGGCACATTCGCCGGAAAGTGCAACGGTGTAATTGTGCTTGATTTCCTTGCAGAACAGCAAGAGCGACGAGTCAACGTCAACATACCCCGGCAAATCCCTTGCCACAACGCTGTCGTACAGTGCGTCAACAAGCAATTTGTTGTCAAGGATAACCTCACGGTGACGAGTGTCGGCGTTGTCGGACATCATCGAAATGTATTCGTAGTCGGCATTCGGCTGAAAACGGCTCTTCTTAAAATATTTTTCGTTGTCACGGTATTCAACCGAGTATGTGTTGATTTTGCCGAGCTTACGCTCCTTGTAGTACTCGGAGGCGGTTTTTACAATGATACTGCTGTCGAGTCCTCCCGAAAGGAAAAAACACAGCGGAACGTCGCTGACAAGCTGTCGCCTTATTGCGTCGGTAAGAAGGCTTCTCGTTTTTTCAATTGTTTCGCTTTCACTGTCGGTGTGCTCCTTTGCCTCAATTCTGTAGTACTGCTCACGGCAGAGGAAACCGTTTTTGTAGATTGCACATTCACCGGGGTTAAGCTCGTGAACTCCCTTGAAAACTCCGCACGACGGCGTTCTCGCCGGTCCGAGGAAGAATATTTCATTTAGCCCCTGCTCGTCAATCCTCGGCTTTACAATCGTGCTTGCAAGCAGAGCCTTGATTTCCGAGCCGAAAATCAAGCCGCCCTTGTATTCGTAGTAAAACAGCGGCTTTACACCGATTTTATCCCTGCAAAGAAAGATTGACCTGTCATCGCTGTTGAACACCGCAAACGCAAAAATTCCGTTGAGCTTATTTGCACATTGAGCGCCGTACTTAATGTACATTTTCAGCACAACCTCGGTGTCGCTATGACCTCTGAAACGAAATCCGTCTGCACGCAGTTCCTCACGCAGAGCGTCGGTGTTGTACAGCTCACCGTTGTAGGCGATTACATAGGTTTTGCCCTCGTGAGTCACCGACATAGGCTGTTTGCCGTTTTCACGGTCAATTACAACAAGCCTGCGGTGGATAAGCGCAGTGTTCTTGTTGATGTAAATTCCGTTTTCGTCAGGACCTCGTTTTTCAAGCGTCCGTGACATATTGTTGAGGAGCTTAATCCTCATACTCATATCAGCGTCACGCTCAATCCAGCCTGCTATTCCGCACATAAAATTTACCTCCGTAATTAGATATATATGTTATGTTAAACCATAATTTTTTAGTCCGTTATAAAAATCGGTGATTATCAAAACTCGGTATCTCGGGAGTCATACATTTTTCTATATCTGACGCAAGATAC
>JBJFHX010000032.1:0-5603 GCA_051893995.1 Ruminococcus sp. | reverse complement strand
TTTGCAACAGTTTCAAGAGCAAGTCTTAATTTAACTCTCTTTTCTGCTTCTTCCTTGTACATACCCTTAAGACCATTTACGTCCATGCCCATATACTGCATATAAGTGTTCATATCCATACCCTGTGCACGAAGACGCATTTCAAAGTCTCTTACCATCTCGGAAGCCTGATTGTCATACATTGCTTCGGGAATCTCGCCCTCAAGAAGCTCCATAAGCTTGTTTGCAATCTGGTCGTCAATGTCCTTGTCAGCTTCTTCTGTAAGACGCTTAGCAATTGTTTCCTTAAGCTCTTCCTTGTATTCATCAAGAGTTTCTTTCTCAGAAACGTCCTTTACGAAGTCATCGTCAACCTCAGGAAGCTCTTTAGCTTTGATTTCGTGAAGCTTAATCTTGAATTCAGCTTCCTTGCCCTTGAGTTCCTCAGCCTGATAATCTTCGGGGAATGTTACCGTGATAGTAAACTCTTCGTCAGTGCTGTGACCGATAATCTGCTCTTCAAAGCCGGGAATGAAGTTGCCTGAGCCGAGCTTTAAGTTGTAGTTTTCAGCCTTGCCGCCTTCAAAAGCAACTCCGTCAACAAAGCCTTCAAAGTCAATAACTGTTACGTCGCCGTCCTGAGCAGCTCTATCTTCAACTGTAACCATTCTTGAGTTACGGTCTCTTACCTTTTCGATTTCTTCGTCAACAAGTTCATCTGTTACTTTTGTTGACTTCTTTGTTACTTCGATTCCGAGGTAATCGTTGATTTCCATATCGGGCTTAACAATGACTGTTGCTTTAAAAGTAAAGCCGTCCTTTCCTGCTTCTACAGCTTCAAGGCTTTCAACCTTAACGATTTCAATATCTGCTTCCTTTGCAGCTTCATAAAGAGCCTCGGGATAGCAATCCTGCATAGCATCTTCATAGAAAACTTCGCTGCCGTACATTTTTTCAACTACTCTGCGGGGTGCTTTGCCCTTTCTGAATCCCTGAATGGAAATATTCTTAACCTGTCTTTTATAAACAGCGTTAATTGCTTTTTCAAATGTTTCACCGTCAACATTAACGACTAATTCGTATGTATTTGCCTGCTCTGCCTTTTTGCTTTCCTTTAATGACATTATAAAATTCCTCCAATAGTTAATTTAAAAATAAATATCACTTGATTATATCACAATATTTTGCTTTTTACAATAGATAAAATAAATAAATTATCTAACCAATACCGGCATAAATGAAACTTTATCACAGGAAATCAGCTTTAAATCTATTCCTTTATAATTGCCCTCAAAAGCACTCCTTATTCCACGCTGACCGTGAATATGACCGTAATAGCACTTTTTTATATTGTAGTTTAAAAGAACATCAACTATTTCTTTACATTCAATTCCGCCGAAAACAGGCGGATAATGAAGAAACACAACAGGAGTTTTGCCCGTCTTTACAGCACTTTCAATTGATGCTATCAAACGACCGACTTCACGGTTAAGAACCTTAATATCTTCGGGTTTGTCGTTTTCAAGAAACCAGCCTCTTGTACCGCATATTGCGTATTCGTCACATTCATATGAGTTATTGAAAAGAATGGAAATTGAATTAAGTGAATTCTGGGCAAGAAACTTGTCAATTTTGCTCTTTGTTCCCCACCAATAGTCGTGATTTCCCTTTAATAATATCTTTTTTCCGGGCAAATTGTCGATAAACTTAAAATCGACGTAAGTTTCTTCAAGCTTCATTGCCCAGGAAATATCGCCTGCTATAACAACAGTATCGTCATTGGTAACAACGCTTTTCCAGTTGTTTTCGAGTCTTTGCGTATAATCGTTCCACCCTGCGAAGATGTCCATAGGCTTATCTTCGCCGAGTGAAAGATGTAAATCCGCAATAGCAAACAATGACATTATTCTATTCCGAGTGCATTAAGCACATAATCCTGCATTTTGTCAACCTCTGTAACATCTGAAAAACGTGAAGTCTTATTTTTAAGACCGGCAAGAGGTGCAGGAACAGCTGTTCCCGTAATTTCGTTGAGCTTGTCAACCATTTCAAATTCTGTTTCGGGAAGCTCTGCTTCGGGTGCAACAGCCTGCAATACAGCCTTTGAGAATTTATAGGGGCTTGCAGTTGACGCAATTACAGCAGGAGTGTTGTCGCCTGTTTCATTTACATACTGTTCATAAACATTAACCGCAACAGCAGTGTGTGTATCGCAGAGGTAGTTATCCTGCTCAAAAAGCTTGCTGATTGTTGCCTTTGTCTGAGCATCGTCGCAGTAACCGCCAAAGAACCTGTCCTTGATTACAGCCTTTACTTCGTCTGTAACCTCGTACTTACCCTCTGTTTTGAGTTTATTCATCCACTCTCTTGTAGTTTCGTCGCTATTGCCTGAAAGCTTGTACAAAAGACGTTCAAGGTTGCTTGAAACAAGAATATCCATCGAGGGTGAAATTGTAGTATAGAAATGTCTGTTCTTATCATAAACGCCTGTTCTTATAAAATCAGTAAGAACATTGTTTGAGTTAGATGCACAGATAAACTTATTGATTGGAAGTCCCATAAGGCTTGCATAGTATGATGCAAGAATATTACCGAAGTTACCAGTAGGTACAACAACATTGATTTTTTCGCCGAGTTCAATTTTTCCCGAATTTACCATATCACAGTATGCAGAAATGTAGTATACAATCTGAGGGAGAAGTCTGCCCCAGTTGATTGAGTTAGCAGATGAGAAAAGCATATTGTTTTCTGCAAGCTTATCTGAAACTTCGGGAGTAGTAAAGATTCTCTTGACGCCAGTCTGTGCATCGTCAAAGTTTCCCTTGATAGCGCATACGTTTACATTTGCGCCCTCCTGAGTGTTCATCTGATGCTTCTGCATCGGACTTACACCGTCAACGGGATAGAATACAAGAATTTTTGTATGGTCAACGTCTTTAAAGCCTTCAAGAGCTGCCTTGCCTGTGTCGCCTGAGGTTGCAACAAGGATTACTGCGTCTTTACCGTCATAAGTCTTTTTGAGCGACTTTGTGAGAAGGTGCGGAAGAATCTGGAGAGCCATATCCTTGAATGCGCAGGTAGGACCGTGCCAGAGCTCAAGAATATTGAGAGCCTTACCGTCAAGATTGCAGAATGTAAGAGGAGCGGGATTTTCTCCGCCGAATTTTTCAGAGGTGTATGCCTTTTCTACACAATCGTTGATTTCTTCTTCATTAAAATCAGTGAGAAAATCAGAGAAAACCTTTTTAGCTCTGCCCTTATAGTCAGTCTTTAAAAGAGCCTTGAATGTGTTTTCGTCGTATTTCGGAAACTCCTGCGGAACAAACAAACCTCCGTCCTTTGAAATTCCCTGTGCGATAGCCTGAGCTGAGGAAACAACTTCCGCAGCATTTTGTGTGCTGTTGTATAACATTGAAATCTTCCTTTCAAATGACTTCCATACCGATAACAAAAAAATGAATACTCCATTATCAGTATAAACTTAGAATATTTTACTACATAATTCGGCTGTTGTCAAAGTTTTCGAAGAAATTAAGCGCATTTTCGTAAAAAATCTTTCTTATTATGCTTTCTTTGTAGTTATGTTTTAAAAGCATTTCATAGATTTCGGATAAACTTTCACTTCCGATTATATCATCAGGCAGATTGCAACCGTCAAAATCGGTACCAATACAAAGTACATTCTCACCATCAAGAGATAAGAATTTATCAATATGCTTTAGAAAATCGTATTTGCATGCATTGTCAGGATTATCGGATAAAAAATCACTGTGAAAATTTATTCCGACAATTCCGTTTCTTTCCTTAATTATTTTAAATTGTTCGTCTGTAAGGTTACGTCTGTGACTTGTAACGGAGCGTGAGTTGGAATGTGTTGCAATAAATGGTCTGTTTGCAATTTCAGCGACGTCATAAAAAAGTCTGTCGCTTGCATGAGAAACATCAACGACAATATCGTTCTTTTCCATTTCTCGTACTACACTTTTTCCGAAATCTGTAATTCCTTTTGAATTTGAAACATCTGCGCCGTCGCCTACAGCATTTGAGGCATTCCACGTAAGCGTTATGATTTTTACACCGAGCTTTGCAAACTTCTCAACATTTTCAATTTTACCGTTTAGTGCAGTTGAATTTTCAATTGTAAAGAGCGCAGAATATTTATTATTTTTATAGGATTCAGAAATACTCTCGTTTTGTCCTATTAACTTGATATTCAGCCTATTACATTCATCGGAAAGCTTTTTACAGGCAGAATAAAAAATCTCCTCAGCTTTTTCAGGCGAATAATCATCTGGAATCCAGATTGCATAGCACTGCAATCTTTTATCGTAATCTTCTGATAGTTGACTTACCTCCATTGACTTATCATCAAGCGGTAAATTCTGAGTGACTGCTTTATATAATGTATCACAATGCAAATCAAAAAGGTTCATACAGTACTCCTATTCAAATGCACCTTCAATATAGTTAATATTTTCAAGCTTCAGATTATCTTCATTTACATAAACCTCGCAGACATCAAAACGGCAGAATTTTTCCGTTTCATTTTCAGCCAGATAAAGCGAGGCTGTTTTTATAATTTTAAGCTGTTTGTGACGGTTGACAGCATCGGCAGCTGAGGTCATAGAATCTGTGTGACGCGTTTTTACCTCAACAAAAACAAGATAGTTTTTATTCTCTGCAATTATATCAATTTCGCCGTACCTTTTACGATAATTTTTTTCTATTATTTTATATTTTTTCTTTTTGAGAAATTCAGCGACGTACATCTCGCCTGTTTCTCCTATCTTCTGTGTGGAAAACTTTTTCATTTTTTAATTTTTTTGAGAAAACTCATTCTATGGTACGGACACGGACCGTATTTTAAAATTGCTTCTCTGTGCAGAGTAGTACCGTAACCCTTGTGCTTGTCAAAATGATACTGAGGATATTCCTTTGCGTACTCATACAACAGTCTGTCCCTTGAAACCTTTGCAAGTATTGATGCACAGGCAATTGACATAGATTTAGCGTCACCTTTTACAATAGTTTCGCCGTCAATTTCAAGCTGCGGCATTTTGTTGCCGTCAATCATTGCATAATCAGCCTTAACATCAAGTCCTTCAACAGCTCTTTTCATAGCGAGCATTGTTGCGTTTAAAATATTAATACTCTCAATTTCTTCAACGCTTGCATACGCTATACAATATGAAACAGCAGTTTCCTTTATTACATCAAAGAGCGCTTCACGCTTTTTCTCACTGAGCTTTTTTGAGTCATTTACTCCGTCAATTAAAGTGTTTGGCGGCAATATTACAGCGGCGGCACAAACAGGACCTGCAAGCGGTCCTCTGCCTGCTTCGTCTACACCACAAATTGCCTTATACCCTCTTGATTCTGCATTCTGTTCAAATTCAATCCAGTTCATTTTAACACTCCGTTAGGCATTTCAACCGTAATTCTTCCGAGCTTTGCACTTCTGAATTCATCAAGCAGCATAATAGACGCCCTTTCGGTATTAACCTCTCCGCCTGAAATAAGCATTCCTCTTTTTCTTGCAATAATTTTCAGCAATTCGTAAGAGTCAATACTATCAAGATCTGTTTCTTCAAGCTTAAAACGTGAAATAAAATCAGCAGGCTTAA
>JBJFHX010000031.1:0-22315 GCA_051893995.1 Ruminococcus sp. | reverse complement strand
ACGTTTGTTTTTAATTTCGTAGGGGACGGGTTCCTACACGTCCCAAAACGTTACCGATATATCAATCAATCCAAAGAAAACAAACTTATCCATACAACACGCACTATTACAAATTCGGAGCGTAGCGACCCTCAATTGTTAATTTTTAATTGTTAATTTTCAATTAAATTATAGTTTATCTTACTAAACAAGCTTTATATATTCAGTTAAGTGAAAGAGATAATCAAATGAGAGCAAAAATCATGTCACCGATTTTAGATTTCGTAATAATATGGTATTGTAAACGAAAGGAGGAAAGCGTATGTGTAACTTTTTCGGAAACGGAAACGGCAATTGCTGCACTTGGATTATTCTTCTTATCATCATCCTCTGCTGCTGCGGCAACAATGGTTGTGACAACAACAACAGCTGCGGTTGCGGTTGCTGATAACTGATTAACCGTCACTGAAATCAAGCTTTTAGCTGAGGATGTTCATAATATAGGGGCAGGCGTTTTGTGCCTGCCCTTGAATTTTTAATAGGTAAAATCGGGAACGTACTTTTTGATTGTGGGGAGCATTCCGATTTTGTCGGGTGTGTGCGGTGGAAGCTGCCAGAAATCGTGAGCACAATAGGTATTGCCCTCGATAATTGCAGGTCCGTCGGGAGTAATTGCAACGTCCCAGCCGATGTATCTTATCTGCGGTACAACCTGTGCAGCCTTAAGGCACATCTGTACAGCCTCCTTAACAAACGGAAGCTGATAGCCCTCAATCTTTACGTGAGTATCGGGGTGCTCTGTGTAGATAATGCCCTTTGTTGTGTCACCCGAATGAGCAGGGTATTTCATCTTGCCCGTTTCAATGTCAACGGGAGTGAACAGGCAGTTATTATCTACAACACTGCCGCCGCAACCCATTTTCTGAACAATGTAAACGCAGTGCGGAACCTTGTCATTGTCAAGAATAGTGATTACACGCATACTGTTTACAGCGTTGGGATAGAGCTTTGAAAGTGCAGGATGCTGTTTGATGTTGTCCTCAATTGTGCAGAAGCCCTTGTCAACAAGATACTTGTAGAGCTCGTCAAAATCCTTGAAGTCGCTTACCTTGAGTCTTTCACAGCCGATACCGCATTCCTTGTCCTGCATTTTGCAGAAAAGATATTCTCTTGACTCAACAAACTTTCTGACGTCTTCCTTTGAAGATTTGTCCATCTGGAGATATCCTCTGCCGATGTAATCCCTGAACAACTCGTTGAACTCGTCCTTGTTGTCAAAAAGATGAGCATATTCGGTGTCGTTCATAAACATATTCAGCTTTTTGCTGATAAGACGTGTAACATAGGTTTTTCGCTGTTCCTTATTGAGATTGTAGAATGCAAAAATCTCATAGTCATAGTAACCTGCACCGTAACACTTTGCACACCAGAGCATATCAAAGAAAATGCTTATGCTGTTTTTGCCCGAACGTTCGTGAACAGCCTTTATAGCTGTTTTCATCTTGCCGAAGCTTGCGTTCTTTAATACTCTGAAAATATATCCCTTGTCTGCCATTTTTATACCACTCCCGTTTATTTTATGAATTTTTAGGGGTAAAATCTGTTTTAGTACGTTATATTAGTCGGTGATTATCATAACTCGGTATCTCGGGAGTCAGACATTTTTTCTATGTCTGACGCAAGATACTTTCTTAGTCCGTTATATAAATCGGTGATTATCATAACTCGGTATCTCGGGAGTCAGACATTTTTCTATGTCTGACGCAAGATACCCTTTTACTTCATCTGTATTTTTGCTACCGAGGTATTTTAAAACTCGGAGCTGTCCTCAAAAATTACCTGCAACGGCTCCTCAGCCTCATAGATTCTGGGAACTCGCTTTGAAATCCCGCAGACGATTTCGTCAACATTGGCATTGAGCAAATCAGCCATCCACAATACGCTTAGCTTGTCGTTAAGCAGAGCAACCGTATCGCCGCGTTTTACATCGCCGATGTCGGTAACGTCAACCATAAACTGGTCCATACAGACCCTGCCGATAATCGGAGCTTCTTTGTCGTTTATCATAACCTTGCCTATATTTGAAAGCCGTCTGCTGTAGCCGTCGGCAAATCCTACGGGAATTGTCGCAATTTTTGTCGGTCTTTCCGTTACAAACGTTCCGCCGTAGCCAACCTCCGTTCCTGCCGGAACTTCCTTTACCATAACAACATACGTGTACCAGCTCATAACCTGACGGAAGTCCTCTTTGAACCAGTCGTCCTCATCTATCGGACAGAGTCCGAAAAGAATATCACCTGCTCTTACGGCATCAAGCTGAGTTTCGGGGCGAAGAAGAATTGCAGGGCTGTTTGCAACGTGCTTGCAGGGAATTTCTATTCCCTCTTTTTCAAGCTTTGCAATCATATCAAGATACAGCTTGTACTGCTCCGTTGCACTCTTGCCGTCGTTTTCATCTGCCCGTGAAAAGTGAGTAAAAGCACCCGTAATCTTGAGGTTTTCCATATCATTTATCTTCTTGATAATCGGAATTGCCGAGTCGTTTGCAGGAAATCCGATTCTGCTCATACCCGTATCAATCTTGATGTGTATCGGCTGAACAACTCCGCTCCATTTTGCAAGCAGATTGAGCTTTTCTGCCGTATCAAGAGAAAAAATCGTTGGCGTAAGATTATATTTGATAAGATTTTCAAGCTGACCGTCACAGGTATCTCCGAGCAAAAGTATCGGCTCGACTGCTCCTGCCTTGCGAAGTGAAGCGCCCTCTTCCCACACTGCAACGGCATATCTTTCAACACCGCATTTTTTTAAGGTAGGATAAATGCCCTTCTCGCCGTGACCGTAGCCGTCGCCCTTGAGGACAGCCATTATTTCGACACCCTTGTCAAGACGGTTTCTGATATTATTAATATTGTGTTCAATAGCACTTAGGCTTACAACAGCCTCGGTTCTTTGCGCAAGCTTTCTCAAATCAAAGCCCTCTTTCAATATCGGATTTCTGTGAATAATCATAACCTTCACTGACTCCGTATTTCATCAGTTTATTAGTATATCATATATTTTTCTGTTTTACAATAATAAAACGCTTTTTTCGATTAAATGTATTTTTTCAATTTTGCTGACAATTTTTAGCGAAAGAAAGAATCCCCCGAATAAAAATTCGGGGGATTCTTCCTTATATTTATAAAGTGAGACAAATGAGCTAATTAACCATTGTAGTCAGACCAAGTACCGTTTTCGTAAATCTTGTTCATACCGCTGATTGTCAAATCGGTTGTCTGATTTCCGGTGCCGCCGCTGCCATTATTGAAAATAATGTAGGTAGCATCACTCGGAACTTCTACACGGTAAACATTGTTGCCAAGACTTTCTGTGTCAACGCCCGGCCATGTAGTCATTTTTGTATTGCTGTCGCTCCAGTAATAAGCCATTACCTTGCTCCAGTTAGTTGTATTCTTGTAATAGAGATAATTCTTAGATACCGGCTCGGTTGTTGCAGGCTCTGTGGGAGTTTCGCCGCCTGTGTATGTACCGCAGTAGGAGCCTTCATATGTAAGCTCTGCAAGATAACACTGAATTGCAGTAGCGTCTTTAACGTTAATTATACCGTTCTGGTCAACATCAGCCGCTGTGAGTGAGTCACCTGTGATTGTGCTGATTTCAGAAGCGTGAAGCTGAATAGCAGTAGCATCGGAAATTGTTATCGTGCCGTTGAGGTCAACGTCACCGATAAGCACTCTGTTCGAAGGCTGTGTTGTCGGCTGTGTTGCTGATGTAGCAGGCTGAGTTGTTGCCGGCTGTGCAGTTGTTGCAGGCACTGTTGTAGCAGCAGTATAACCCGGTTCTGTGGGATATGTAACTTCCTTGCTTTCCTTTGTAAAGGTGTATGTAGCAGAAGTTGTGTTTGTGCCGTCTGTTGCAGTGAGAACAACAGTGTACTCTGTTCCGATTGCATCTCCTGCACCGATAGTAAAGGTTGTGTCAGTTGTGTATGTTACAGCAGCACCGCCGTTGATGCTGTATGTGCCCTTTGTAGCGTTGTCAAGACCGACTGTGATGTCGATTGATTCAGCAGCAAAGTTCTCTCTGGGAGCTTCGATTGTGCTTCTGGGCACTGAAGTAGTGTTGTAAACTACAGCAATACCGTCCTCGTTTCCGATTGTGCCTTTGATTGTGCCGCCGGAAACTGTGAATGTATTGCCTGATACCTGATCTGTGTAGGTACCGTCTTTCATCTTGCCGCCGAGGCTTGCGCTTACATCGCCTGCGCCCTTTGTGCTTACGAGAACAACACCGCTGTTGCCTCTTACGTTATAGAAGAGTGTGTCGCCTGAATTTCCAAGGCTTTCGCTCTGACCTACAAAGTGGTTTCTGAAACGGTTAACCTCTGCAACGCAGGTATCCATCCATGTCAGTGTTCCGACTTCGCCCATCTGAGTCTGTCTGATTTCCTTAGCCATCTGATTCGGGTCTTTTCTTGCGTCGTAACCGTTCTGGTCGTCATTGAGTCTTTCGTATGAATAGTAAGGTCTTGCAAAGTAAAGACCAGTTGAATCTTTTCTTGAAGCTACAATTGCCCAAGCCTTGTTGATTGTCGAGTCGTTGCAGTCGTATGATGAGCCGCCGCCCATATATGTATCGTGAGATTCAGCCCAGAGAACTACCTTGTCGCCCTGACCGTGAGCGTAGCTGCAGTAGCCTGAATTTGAAGCGCCGCCAACCTGACCGTACTTAAGCGAGTTTCTGATGTTGTCGCCTGTTGAGTTGTCGGTAACGGACATCTTGCTGAGGTAATAATTCTCAGCTGCTGTGCTGTCAATTCTGTTGAGAACCTCACCGTAATAGTAAGGAGTAAAGCTCTTTGTGCTCTGTGCATAGCTTGTTGCACCGTCAAGAACTACGTCCCAGAAATCACTTGCGAATGCAGAATCGTCTGCAGGAGTTTCAATGTGCTTTGCGGCGTCAAATCTGAAGCCGTCTGCACCGTTATCTATACATTCCTTGAGAAGGTTGAGAATCATATTCTGAACCTTTTTGTCACCTGTGTTGAGGTCGGGCATACCCATATTGCCCTGAGTAACGTCAAAACGACCGTCACTTGAGTGCGTCCAGCTTGTGCTGATGTGCCAGTAAGAGGAATCAGTAAGCATATCGGGATTCCAGAATGTTCCGACCTGAGGAGAAATATCTCCCATTACTGCTTCGACAGAGCCGATTTTCCAGCCCTCTATGTTACCCATATGGTTTGCAACGATATCAACAATAACCTTGATACCGTACTTTTCTGCTTCGTCGCACATAGATTTGAATTCAGCCTTTGTGCCGTACCAAGTGTAGCCGTTGTCGCAGATTGATTCGGTTACGGGCTGATAGCTTTTCCACCAGTTGCCGTCGTTTCCGCCTGTGCCGTCGGGGATTCCGACATTACCGTATGCTGTGCCCTCCCAGTAATAGTCCTTAGGCTGTGTTACGGGTGAGGTCTGCACTGCGGTGTAGCCTGCCGCAGCAATCTGAGGCAGATATTTTTTGATGTTGTTGTACGACCAGTTCCAGCAGTGAAGGATAACACCTTCCTGAATGTTATCGGGCTGCTCGTAGTCAATAGTAGACGAAGCTGCAACTTCACTACTGTTTGTCGTTACGGCTGAGAATCCGGCAACAGATGATGACATTACCAGAACAGCAGCTAATAACGAGCTGACAATTTTTTTACTCCATTTCATTTTTAATTTCTCCAACTTCTAAAATTTCGACAAGATTTGACCCTTGCCATACCTTGACTATTATATTATAATATATATGGAATTTCTTGTACTAAAATACTCATTAATGATACTATCCTATTTTATTTGAGGCTTTTATGAAAAAAATCATTGAAAATCTGAGCGATGAAAAAACCGAATTCAAGGAATCGGATATGCCGTTCCGTTATTATCAATTTGACTATTCCGACGGCTTTTCGGGGTTCCAGTTTCACTGGCACGAGGAAATTGAAATCCACTATGTTGTCAGCGGAAGCGGAAGTTTTTTTATTGATGACACAGAATACAACGTCGGCAAGGGTGATATAATTTTCATTGCTCCGAGAATTATACACAGCGGAAAATCCGATAATAATGACCTTGTTGACATCTGCTATATGGTTGACAACGACTACCTTATGTCAAAAAACAACGAGTACAACACCGATAAATTCTTTACAGAGCTGATTAACACAAAGGTGGATCTGCCTGTAATACACTGCGACAACGAGGGCTATGAACAGCTAAGAGCACCGCTGCACCTGATAGATTCGTGCGTTGAAAGCCGAGGACCGTTTTTTCAGCTTGAAATTAAACGCAATTTATTTGACTTTTTTATCGAGCTGTACAAGAATAATTATCTTTCAATGTCGCCTCAGTCGTCAAAGCACACCGAAACAAAAAGTATCATAAAGCAGTCAATCAGCTATATTCAGCAGAACGCATCGGGCAAGCTTACGATTGACGAAATTGCATCTCACGTGGGCTTAAGCTCAAGCTACTTTATGAAACTTTTTAAGGAAAGCACAAAGATGACCTGTGTTGAATACATAAAAATTCTGCGTCTGAACAATGCCGCAAATATGCTGAAAGAAACCGAAGAAAGCATTCTGGAGATTGCCCACAGTTGCGGATTCTTCAATCTTTCGCTTTTCAACAGAGAATTTAAAAGATACTATTCTATCACACCGAGTCTATACAGAAAGAAATATAAAATGTCGGAAATTGAATTTATCACTTTCTGACATGTGACACTTTTTGCATATTTTGCATATATTCTTAACGCATATGCAATCGAAAATTTTCTATACACAAAAATCCCCCGAAGCTTCACACTTCGGGGGATAATTTTTACTCTTAAGTAACCAAAACGGATTTATCATCAACCGTTGTAGTCAGACCATGTACCGTTTTCATAAATCTTGTTCATTCCGCTGATTGGCAAATCGAGTGTTTTTTGGCTGTCGCTGCCATTATTGAAAATAATGTAGGTAGCATCACTCGGAACTTCTACACGGTAAACATTGTCGCCAAGATTTTCTGTGTCAACGCCTGGCCATGTAGTCATTTTTGTATTGCTTTCGCTCCAGTAATAAGCCATTACCTTGCTCCAGTTACCGGTATTCTTGTAATAGAGATAGTTTCCTGAAGGAGCAGTAGTGGGCTGTGTAGCCTGAGTTGTTGTCGGCTGAGTTGTGGGAGTCTCGCCTCCGACGTATTCACCGCAGTATCCGCCTGATTCTGTAAATCCTGCGAGATAGCACTGAATTGCAGTTGCGTCCTTTACGTTGATAGAGCCGTTTTGATCGGTATCTGCCGCAATAGCACTGTCACCCGTTAATACTTTATACTCACTGCAGTGATACTGAATTTCAGTAGCGTCACTGATTGTGATTACGCCGTCAAGGTTTACATCACCGACAAGCACCTTATCAGCAGGAGCTGTTGTTGCAGGTACGGTTGTAGGAGCAGCTGTTGTCGGCTGAGTTGTCGGAGCAGCTGTTGTTGCAGGAGTCTGTGTGTATTCCTCCCAAGCGTGGTTAGCTCTCATAATCATTGTTTTTCCGTTAAGAGCCATACCAGTTTCGCCGTCAGCAGGATAACGGTTTGTAGTTGCACTGCTGCTCTCGGTCAGGATTACATAGCCGTTTGAAAGCTCTTCGGGAACTTCAATAACGTAGTAGCCTGTTGCAGAATCCTTTGTCATCTGCACACCCGGCCATGCACCGTTTCTGGTTGATGAGTCAACATAGATATATGCGTATGCGCTTGACCAGTTGTAGGATGAATTATCAAAGTAAACCTTCTGAACAAGGCTGGGGTCAACCTTTGTGTATGTATAGGTTTCAGCGTCTGATGTTGTTGTACCGTCAGAAGCCTTGACTGATACGGTTGTCTTTGTGCCGTAAGCAAGACCTGAACCGATTGTAATTGTCTTTCCGTCTGTAAAGCTTGTGTATGAACCGCCGTCAATTGAATACTGACCGCTTGTTGCATTCTTATAGTTAAGTGTAAGTGTTAATGTGTCTGTATTGTAGCTCTGTGAACCGGGAGTTACGGAAGCAGAAGGACCTGCAGGCTTTGCGTTGTAAACAACAGCTACGCCTGTGCTGCCTATGTTACCGCTGATTTTGCCGTTTGAAACAGTGAATGTGTTGCCTGTAATCTGGTCTGTGTAAGTGCCTGCTGCCATTTTGTGTGCAGTTACGCTTACTGATGTTGACGAACCGCCGCAGTTTACAAGAACAACGCCCTCTGTGCCACGCTCGTTATATGCGATTGAGCCTTCACTTGAGAGATACTCTGTCTTGCCGACAAAGTAATTCTTGAACTGGTTTACAGCCTTTACTTCAACGTCGCCCCATGCAGTTACGCTTGCAGTACCAATCTGGTTTGAATAACTGCTCGGACGAGCGAGGTACATAGCGCAGGACTGTGCTCTTGAGCCAACCATTGCCCAAGTCTTTTTCATAGTTGTATCGCTCTGACCTCTTGACGAGCCGTTTGCATATGTATCGTGCGACTCATTCCAGAGAACAGACTTGTTGCCTGCTGCCTGTGAACCGTCATCAAGATAGAAGTCACTTCTCTTTGCACCGTTTGCATCTCCGCTGTTAACAGAGTTACGGACTGAGTTTGATACGGAGCTTGTTGTAATGCTCATCATAGATGTGTAAGAGCTGAGTACTGTTGAAGCAACACCTGTATCGTTATCACCTGTTACCTTATCGAGAACCTCGCCGTAGTAGTAGGGAGTAAATCCTCTTGTGCTCTGTGCGTAGCTTGTAGCAGCACCGAGAACGTTGGGCCAGAACTGGCTTGAACAGCCGCTGTCAACAGGAGTTTCAATGTGCTTTGCACCGTCAAAACGGAAACCGTCGGCACCTGCGTCAATTGCTTCTTTGAGGAAGGAAATTGCATAGTTCTGAATCTTGGTGTTTGAAGTATTGAGGTCGGGAAGTCCGCCCATACAATACTGTGTGATGTCATAACGTGAAGCATACCAGCTGTTTACTGTAATATCGTGCCAGCAGGAGCTGTCGTTTCTGATATCATCGGGGATTGTGGGTGAAAGTGTGTTGTCACCGTTGTTTGCAAGGTGGTTTAACACAGCGTCAACGATTACCTTGATACCGTACTTGTGAGCCTCGTCGCACATAGCCTTGAACTCACTCTTTGTACCGCAGGCATTCTGGCTGTTGGTTTCAATGCTGAAATTTGAGGGCTGGTAATAAACCCACCAGCTACCCGACATCTGTCTGTTCTGTGTTGTTTCCTTGATTGTCTGGATAGGTGAAGTCTGAATAGCACTAAAGCCCTGTTCTGCAATCTTCTGCATATTAGCCTTAATGCCGTTGTAGCTCCAGTTCCAGCACTGAAGAATCTGTCCGTCCTGTACATTATCTACAAGACCGTAATCTGCTCCCGTTTCTACGGAAGTCGCCTGTGCAGAAACCTCTGCGGTTTCGGTTGTTCTTGCCTCAGCAACAAAGCCGGCTGCTGTAAGGCAAGAAAGCGTCATACATAATGCGAGTATAACGCTCATGATTTTTTTGCTCAATTGTCTCACTCCTAAATATAATTACCTCGGGACGGTCCTTAAAGTCCCGTAAAAAAGGGCAATCCGCATATAATTGCCCATTTCAAATTAATAATAACAAAATAATAATAATTATTCAACGCACTATCTGCACAATAAAATATTTTTCTTTTTAGTTAATATGCCAAATTATGTATTTTTTATGGTTTATCGTATACAAACTTATTGCAATTTATACATATATTTTCAACAATACACTGTATTTTTGTTGCTTATATTATATTGTCAGAATTGCCGAAATTCTCCATTAAAAACAGCTATTCTGCAATACTTTTTAACAGACTTATCTCATAAGCATATCCGTCTATTTCGTTAGGAGTTTCGAGGAAGAAGGGAAGATTTTTAAGAGAGGGGTGGTTAATTATTCTTCTGAAAGCGTCAAGACCGATTGCACCCTCGCCTATTTTCTGATGCCTGTCCTTGTGACAGCCGAGGTAGTTCATACTGTCGTTGAGATGAACGGCTTTGAGCCTTTCAATTCCGATTATTCTGTCAAACTCATCAAGCACTTCGTCAAGGTGATTCACAATATCATAGCCTGCGTCAAAAACGTGGCAGGTGTCGAGGCACACACCGATTTTATCTCGGTGCTCAACGCCGTCGATTATTGCCGACAGTTCCTCAAATTTACCGCCGATTTCGCTGCCCTTGCCAGCCATAGTTTCAAGCAGCACTGTTGTGTGCATTTCGGGAAACATTGCTTCATTCAGCGCAGAAATTATCTGCTCTAATCCCCTTTCAACGCCCTGTCCGGTGTGACTTCCGGGATGAAAATTGTAGAGATTTCCGGGGAGATATTCCATTCTGAGCAAATCGTCCTTGAGTGTATTCAGCGCAAACTCCCTTGTTTCGGGTTTTGCCGAGCAGAGATTCATTGTGTAGGGAGCGTGAGCGAGAATCTGAGAAAATCCGTTTTCACTCATAAGCAGTTTTAACGCATCAACATCAGTCTGCTCAATCTTACGTGCAGAACCTCCCCTCGGATTGCGAGTAAAAAACTGAAATGTATTTGCACCGATTTCAAGAGCCTGCTTTCCGATAGCCTCAAAACCGTTTGAAATTGAAAGATGACAGCCTATGTTCAGCATTTTATTTTCTCCTTTGCAGTTATTCTGATTGAATAATATCAGTATATTCCTGTTCTAAAATAAAATCAAGAAAATAAGCTTTATCAATCATTTTTCTCTACCGTAAAAAACAATCTCGGAAATTTAAATATTATCTCTCCGTTTTTCTGCAAAGGATAAGAACGTTTTATTTCAAGTAATATTTCATTTTCAAATTCTTTTTTCTCTGAATCATCAAGCAATTCTAGATACGGTCTTAAGCCCGTACCTCTGTACCACTCAATTAAGTCCTCATAACTTTTCATTCTATGAAAATAAGTTGTCAGCCAGATTGAAAAATTATCTGAAATCTCGGATAACAAATCGAAATACTCATTTTCATTCAACACATACATAGGTCGGCGAACTTTAAATTTATTCTTCCACTTATTTCTTTTGCTGACTTCGGAAATAATTTTGTGGACAGGCTGTTCATAGTTGTAAGGTATCTGAACCGCAAGCACTCCGCCTGTATTAAGCAAATCCATAAGCCTTTTTATAAGATTTCTATGATTCGGCACCCATTGAATACAGGCATTTGAAAACACTACATCAAATTTTCTGACTATATTTTTTAAATCATCTTGTACATCAAGCAACATAAAATTAAGATAATCATATTCGGATTTTGCCTTGTTTATCATATCTTCTGAGCTGTCAATTCCGAGAATTTCAGCATTTTTGAAGTTTTCCTTTAAGACCGCTGTGCTATTTCCGGGACCACACCCGATGTCAATAATACTTTTCGGATTTTTATGCTCTATCTTCTTTGCAAGGTCAATTGCAGGCTGTGTTCGTTCATTCTTGAATTTAAGATATTGCATTGAGTTCCATTTATTCATTTTCATCAATCCCCTATCGTTTCAAACTCACTTTTCAGCATTGAATAATACAATCTGCTTACATACTCGCCGTTGTAGTAAAAGAAATCTCTTAACATTCCCTCGTACTTAAAACCGCATTTTTCAATTACTCGCCTTGACGGAATGTTTATTTCTTTTGTAGAAATTTGCACACGGTGCAAGCCGATTTTGTTAAAGCCAAAATCAAGTACAGCTCTGACCGCCTCGGTCATATATCCTCTTTTCTGATACTCTGTTGCAAGGCAGTATTCAATCTCTGCAAAGTGATTTTTTACGTCAACAAGGTAATATGCAATCTGCCCTATGCACCTTTTGTCGACTTTGTCAATTATTGCCCAGCGGTAGTAATGCTCATTGTCGTATGAAGAAATAAACTTATTAAGCAAACCGTTTACCTCTTCAAGCGTTGTATAAACAGGCTCAGCGTACATATGCTGAATTTCAGGCTTGCTTGCCCAGAGATTAAGCACATCCTCTGCGTCAGAGTATTCAAATCTTCTGAGCACAAGACGGTTTGTTTCAATGTTTTGTGTACCGATATTATTCATATTTTCCTCCGAAATAAATTTGCAAACGTTTGTCTTGTATTTGTTATAACATATGTGCTATAATTTGTAAAACAAATATTTTTGATTATATCAATTTGATTTTTCGATTAATGAGGTAAATTATGAATACCGATAATTTAAAAACATTTATTGCACTTTCCAAATACAAAAATTTCACCAAAACTGCTGAAACGCTGTTCGTTGCGCAGTCAACAGTCACCAACAGGATTGCAGAGCTTGAAAAAGAGGTCGGTAAAAAGCTATTTGAGCGTGAAAGAAAAAACGTGCGCCTTACCGAAGAAGGCACACGATTTCTTGATTATGCAGTCAGAATTACCGACCTTGAAAAAACTGCAATTGAGGACATAAACACAAGTGAAAAATATCCTAAAAGGCTCAATATCGGCTCTACAAACACGATTTATGACTGCCACCTGAAAAACAAGCTGAAAAACTTTCTGAGCGAAAATCCCGACACTGCGCTCAAGGTTATTATCTCTCACTCTGCGTCGCTTGTTGAAATGACGGTTGACGGTGTTGTGGATTTTGCTTTTACCTGTATGGAATATCACAAGAACAATATAAAATGTGTTCCGTTCTGCGAAGATGAAATGGTGCTTGTTACTGACAGTAAAAATTCCGCATACGCTGACGGAATCAGGCTTACTCAGCTTGCGAAGGTAAACTATTTATACTGCAACTTTACTTTTCAGGGAATCGGCGAATATATCAGAGATTTATTTCCCAAGCACCACCGATTTTCATTTGAAATTGACCGCAGTGCAAATATTATTCCCTATCTTTCTGGCAGCGACGGCTACAGCTTTCTGCCGAAAGAACTTGTTCCTCAGGAGATTGCAAACGGCAGATTAAGGGAAATTCCGCTTATTGATTTTGAAATTCCGAGGGTTAAAAGCTTTATAGTCTACAACGAAAAATCAAGGCTGTTTAATGAAAATTTCATCGACGAACTTTACAAGCTCTGACAATCAAGTATTTTTAAATCTTCACGTTCGTATTTATTGTGACCTTTAAGGCTCTTTTTGTATTTCCAGCACTTTATTGCCTGCTCTAAATTCTTGTCCTTATTGTCAGCAAAGAAATCCCTTATGTAAGTGTTGTATTCAAACTGCCTGTCAATCGTCGTTTTGTTCTTCTTTTTATCCTCAAGAATCTGATAATATGCGTCTATTGAATCACGATAGGTCTTTCCTGCGTTGCTTTTAAGCCATTTCTGAAACAAAACATTAAACGAAAAACTCTTGCCTATATGCTCCTTATAAAAAGCTCTGTGCTTTTCGGAACACACAAAATTGCTTTCTATCACCGTATCAAGGGTAATTTCACCTACGGACGGTGATTTTCTTTTAATATGCGTCGCAGTATTACTCTTTCCCGTATCCAGAAACTCGGCAATCCTTTCGGTCAATTCAAGCTTACCACCTGTTGACTGTAAATTATGCTTCCTGCAAAAAGCAACCAGCTCTTCCTTGAGGTAGTAATACTCACGAAATGTTCTGCTGTCTAAATTTGTGCTTAAATCAGGTCTTTCATTCATAACAAATCACCATTCTGTTTTTTAGAATCGTCACCATTTTTAACCGAAGTCATTGTTATATTTTAAACTACATTATAAAAATATATTGCTGATGCAGAACAGACATCAATATGCGGCGTTTTATTGTTACTCTTACAACACATTCTTTTCCGGCAGTTTACCGAAATACAGCATCAGAGCCTTTTCAGCGTCACTGCTGTTTCTGGTAAATTTTATCTGTGAGATATCAAACAGAATACAACCGCAGTGACCTTTAAAGGTCGGAAAACATATAACTTTTAAATATGTATCTATTTCGGGACTGTAATCGATTATTCCAGCATTTCTCCGTAAAGAGTCGCACGCTCGTAACTGCGAAGCCATTTGGAGTCCATATTGCTGAACAAACTGCCGAAAGAACTGCCGATAAGACGATCAAGCGGTATCTTTTCAAGCTTTGCCAATGCAGGATTGCCGTATCTGAAAATCCAGTCCACAGCGTGGCTTTCCTCGTTGAATATCATCGCAATATCAGTGAATGCAAACGGAAGATTTTCAAAACTACTGTAATGCTTGCGGTATTCTTCCTCCGTTGTAGGAATTCCTTCTCTGGCAAAACTGCTGATAATGCTCTTCTGCTTTAAACGAAACTGCTCAATAATCTGATTTTTCTTTCGTATCGTATATATCAGCGATTCTCCATTGTTGAGGTTAATATTGTCGGAAATATCGTGTATTGCCATCGCAGACACGATGCATCCACGATGTACCTTTATAAATCCATCACCGAGTTTTCCTCAAGCTGTGAAAGAGTCATTCTTGTTTCGTATATTTTACCTCCGGATACATGTATTTCAGCAGTCTTCTTTAACGTAAGGACATAAAGAATCGTGCTTATGCTGAGCACAATCTTTCTTCCGTTTGAAACTATAGTTATGTATTTTTCTTCCTGCAAATCAGACACCTCCGATTTTCTTGACATTTATGGATATTTATCGGTTACAATGAAAAAGTGTATATCCACAGAATTTCAGGAACGCATTTAAATTCAATATTTTATTCAGAGCTTGAGCCTCTGATTTCAATAACACAGTAAGTTTATTATATCATATTCCAGTAAAATTTCAATTGCTTCGTAATCGGCAAAGTATAAATTTCCGAAATCATACAGCAAAAGAAAATCGAAATTGAATAACAATATTAGGCGGCATATTTAACTCAGATTTTGCAACAATGTAACAAAAAAGAAAAAATGTTTCGGAAAGATAGGAATTCTGCTTTCCGAAGCCTTTTACCTTTTATTCGATCATCTGCAATAATTATTACAATAAAGAATAATAAAACGTTCATCAGTGGTCAAGGTGATAATCAAAGCAAAAATAATAACCGCTAAACAGCCTGAAAGCGGCTTGTTTAAGCGGTTATCCGTGTCAATAGGTTATGTAAAAAATGTCACTTATGACGCGAGCATTAAAATAAAAAAAGAAGAATGCCTCGTACGCGATTTGCGTGTCGAGGCACTCGACTGGTCGAGGTGAGCTTTTTAAGTGGCTTAAATGCTGACTTAATCGCAATTGACTGCGGTTTTGACAGCGATTTTTTTATTTTCAGGCGATTTGCAGGTTGTTTGCTTTCATATACTCATCAGCAATCGCAAGGTGCTCGTTTTTGAACTTTTCAAAGACAGAGCAGTAAACATTCAGTGTGATATTTATGTCCGTGTGTCCTAAAAGCTTTTGAAGCACCTTTGCAGGCACTCCGCTTTCAATACACCTCGTTGCGTATGTATGCCTGAGTGAATGTAAATCTACCCTGCCGTAAACCGAGCTGTCAAGAATGTCGTAATTCTTAATCACATTTGAGTAAACATAGTTGACTTGGTTTGATGTTACAAGCCTGCCGTTGCTTGAAGTAAACAGCAGACCTCTTTTTCTGCCGCCTAAACATTCTTTCAAAAAATCTGCAACATCATCGCTGATAAAAAGCGTTCTCATGCCTGCGGCGGTTTTGGTGTCGTTAATTACGGTGTTTCCAAATTCGCCTCTCGAAACGGTTTTACTGACATTTATTGTTTTGTCGGTTAGGTTGATATCCTCTGCCGTGAGGGCGCAACACTCGCCGATTCGCATTCCCGTGAACATTGACAAAAGCATTATGTCACCGTAGTGTATGTCCTCGGTTTTCAGCACATTCAAAAGTCTTATTTGCTCGTCAACCGTCAAGGCTCTGACAGGTATTTGCTTTTTCCTCGATTTCGGGCACTTGATGTCGCTCAATGGATTGCTCTCAATGAGCTTTTTGCTGATTGCTTTTACAAATACTGCTCCAAGAAGCTGATACATTTTGTTTATGCTCGACTGAGAATAATCAAGCTTTACCTTGAAAAAGCCGATTATATCGTCCTCGGTGACCTCAGCAAGCTGCTTGCCAGAAATATCGGAAAGCATTTTCAGAGTTTCCATTTTGCGGTCATAGGTTGACTGCCTGATTTCATTCAGGGAAAGCTGTTCCTCTATCATCTTTTCGGCAAGCTGATGAATTGTTTTTATCTCAACCTTGTTACGGTTGCGCTTTTCAAGGTTGCCTGCGAGTGCCTGAATTTGCAGCTCACGCATTTTGTCCTTAACGATTTTCTTTGTCTTTCCGTAAACGGTGCGGCGTTCCTTTTCACCGTCGATTGTCAAATAAACCTGACCTGCA
Organism: Ruminococcus sp.; assembly: GCA_051893995.1. Taxonomy (GTDB): domain Bacteria; phylum Bacillota; class Clostridia; order Oscillospirales; family Acutalibacteraceae; genus Ruminococcoides. The sequence goes on along the minus strand of JBJFHX010000031.1, from coordinate 5,961 downwards.
AAGCGCTGACGGCTTTCTACAAAATATATTGAGCCGTTTCCGTAGGTTTGTTTTTTCTTTGTGTCTTTAGCGTTTATTGTAATCCGTCCTTTCAAAACCTAAAGACAGCTTATCGTTCTCCGACTGTATTTATAATACCCCAAAAGCGATAAGCCGTCAACAGATTTTCGCCTTATTTTATACTCTGCGCTTGCCGCTCCATTCTATAAAAGCCTGCTCACTGACCTTGAAGTTTTTGCCGACTCTCACCAACGGAAAATCAGCCCTCATCATAATATTTCGGGCAGTCGGCAAACTGCAACCGAGTGCCTCGGCAACCTCTTTTGTGCCTAAAAATTTTATTTTTTCATCCATTTTTATTTCCTCCCTAATTACCGTACAAGCAGTCGGTTTCCATAGTATCGATTGAGTTGTAGAGAGCCGTCAGCAAATATGCTCTCATATTTTTGATTTTGCTTTTATTCTTTTCAAGCGAGCTTATTACATATTCAATATGCTCGGCGGTAACCATTGACAGCCGTTTGCGAACAGCCTGTATGGGAATCTGCCGTTTGTTAATCCGAATTGTATCACTTGCGTAACAGCAAGTATCCGTCATAAGTCTGACAATTTCGTCGAGTACGCCGCCGTAATCACGCTCCGCCAGGACATCATATTCAATTTGGAATTTTATTTCATTCTCAACCTCTTCATAGTCGATTGATAGATTGGTATTACTCCTATCGGTGTTATTAAATTCAGTCTTATTTCCTACTGATTTTCCGCAGTCAGGCACGCTTAATTTTTGCACTCTGCAAAGCGTATTTTCCGCACTCTTGAATGAGGTTTTTTCGCTGTCAAAGAAGTTATCAACATAAATGATGTCAGGCTTGCCTTTGCCCTGCCTTACCCTATGTATCAGCTTAAAACGTTCAAGCTCACGAAAAAGCTTCGTAGCCTTGTCATGACTGCACTTAAGCTTTTGACAGACTTCATTGTTTGTGAAGTACACAATCGTCCTGCCGTTTGAGTCAGTCATACTGTTCTGCTCCGAAAGCAGTCTGCGGTCAAGCAATAGCGAGTAGAGCAGCTTTGCACCGCACGACAAGTCTATATATGCATCCTCAAAGAGAGCCTTGGGCAGTTTGATGAATTTGGCTTTCATATGTTACCTTCCTTTGCTTTATATTAGTCTTTTTCATTTCCATTTGAGATTACTTTTATCGGGACGTAAAAATGTCGCCTCAATGTCAGCCTGAAATTTATGCCAACGCTCTGCTTCACGGTAAAGCATTGGTGCATCAACAAAGCCGAGTGAGTTTGCCTTCGCTGCAAGCTGATTGATGTTGCTTCCGATTGCAGAAAGCTCTCGCATAGCTTCAAAGAAACGGTCGTCCGGTTTTTCTTTCGGCTCGTAACCTTTCATCAGCAAACGAACTAAAGCTGATTCGTTCAGACAGGTCATTTCCGCTTTTCGCTGCCAGTCGTCCCTTTCTTCTTTAGTCAGCCTGATATGTGTATCGCAGTTTCTCTTCATAAGTATCACTTTCCTTTCTGTATTTTTCACGGGATTTTAGGGGTATCCACTAACGAGCTTTTACTGTTTTATCCGCTTGTGGATACAAACAGTCTGCTCGCTAAGATTTGTCATAGGTTTCCTTGTTTTAATTTTTCTTTCTCTCTTTCGAGTACCAATCCATTGAAAATAAACGTTTTTCATTGCTTAGATTCACTTCCTTAGAAAATAATTTGTTAATGAATTTTCTCGATGTTGATAAAGAAAATTAAAAATATATCTCTTTATCCCCTTCACTTGTATGGACAAAATCAGTCTTTTTGCGGGGGTGTTTTTTCAAAAAATTCCAAAATACCCTCTCACTTATTTGGACAAACATAGGCGTTTTGTCAGGGTATTTTTGAAAAGTTTTTTATTTTTTGTGCTATAAAAAATGAATTTTCCGTTTTCGTTTGATATTCAAATAAATATATCCCTCTACTTATTTGGAGTGGAAGAGCCTGAAATTCAACCCATGTTCTAAAAAAATTTCTCAAATATAGAAATTACAGAAAATAAACTTACTCATATAAAAAATTGCAAAAAATAAACTTACTCATATAAAAAATTGCAAAAAATAACACCTGCCTTACAGCAAGTGTTGGGTTAAGAGTTTTACTTTATGTCAAGAAAAATAAGGCGTCCGTAGTTCAAATATCTACGAACGCCATAATACATTATTCATTCGGAAAGAAAAAACATTTCGTCAAATTCAAAATCTGTTATATCTCTATACTGCATATTTTTTAAAATTTTCTGCCTGTTCAAGGACTTCCTTGAAAACGTCATCAATCGTAACAGGCGGATACCCATATTCATCAAGCACAACCGCCAAATCAAATTGCAAAGCAGCTTTAATATCATCTTTTACAGCCCAATCGGTATAACGAGCCTTATCATCGACAATTGTCTTAATTCTCTTTGAAAGCTCTATCATCTTATTTTCCGGATACTCAAACTCGTACTTGTTGGCTACGAATTTCAAAATATCATAAAATGCTTTTTCTTCAAAATCAATTCCCATTTTATTAAAGGAATCCTTTTCTGTCTTGAGGTCTTCAAGCATCTGCGCAAGCTGGTCGGCAACATCATCCAAAACCTCATTGGCAAAAGCTTCATCTTTACGGCGGTTATTGTATTCATCAACTACCCTTTTGAGCCTATCTGCAAACTCTACAGCCATAATCTTATTGACCTTTTTAAATTCATCAATCGCCTGCGATAAAAGTCTTTGGAGAATCTTTATCTTCGTGTTTGGAAGCTGAATAGCATTAATTTTGTCGATATACTCATCACTGAAAATATCAACTGAAATATGCTTGCCGGTTTCAAACAGCTCTTCAATTCCATCCGACTGTATTGCACCTTCCAGCATTTCACGCACACGAGCGTTCATCTGCGAAATATCCGGAGCGTCGCCCTTAGTAAGTTTGAAAAGGACTGAGCGAACTGCACAATAAAAATGAATGTAATCTTTTTCCTCATCCGAAATTTTCTCACTCGAACTGCAAAGATTAAAAGCCTGCTTCATGCGCTTAACCGCTGCCATAAAACGATTTTCCAATTCTTCGGACAACTGAACATACTCAACCGCTCTGTTAAGACAGGTAAGTTGTTCAGTCGGTGTACCGTTGAAGAAATCTTTACTGTTAAAATTGTGAAACATCTGACCGAGTACTTCTAACTGGTCTTTAACAATAGTAACAGATTGTCCAACGCCCTCAAATTCTTCGTTTTCAAAGTTAGTGTACTTCTTGAGAGCCATATTCATATTCTTTTTAATGCCAATATAATCAACAATTAATCCTTTATCTTTTCCCTCACAAACACGATTAACACGGGAAATTGTCTGTATAAGAGTATGCTGTTGAATTGGTTTGTCTATGTAAATAGTGTCGAGCTCAGGAACATCAAATCCGGTGAGCCACATATCAACCACAATAGCTATTTTGAAATTTGATTTCGGGTTCTTAAACTGACGGTCAAATTCTTTTCTGTCATCTTTTGTTCCGAGCATATCAAACAGTTCTTTCTCGTCGTCCTTATTACGAGTCATAACCAATTTGATTTTTTCTATTGGCTTCAATTCTTTTTTATCTTTGTAAGTTAGATTTACTCCATCCTCTGCTATTTTCTTTTCAGCCCATTCAGGACGAAGCTCAATAATAATCTTGTATAATTCATAAGCGATATATCTGTTCATACAAACAAACATTGCCTTGCCTGCTACTGTAGCTCCCTCAGTCACACGACTTTCATAGTGATTTATAAAATCCTGTGCAACAGCACGAAGCCTATCAGGATCACCAATAATAATCTCCATATTTGCAACAGCTTTTTGGCTTTCTTCTATTTGATGTTCATTTGCTCCCTGTACCTCACACTCCTCATAATATTTCTCTATCTCTCTGACTTTGTTTTGGTCGAGAGTTACTTTTGCAGCTCGTCCGTCATATACAAGATTTACTGTTATGCCGTCACGAACCGACTCGGTCATTGTATATGAATCTACTACGCTGCCGAACACTTCAATTGTTCCGTCAACAGGAGTACCTGTAAAACCGACATATGTCGCATTCGGGAGTGAGTCGTGGAGATACTTTGCAAAGCCGTATTTGCGCTCTACACCGGCTTCGGTTATTCTAACCTTTTGGTCAAGGTTAATCTGGCTTCTGTGTGCTTCATCAGAAATGCAAATGACATTTGATCTGTCAGTAAGCAGCTGCAAGTCCTCTGTAAATTTCTGTATTGTTGTAAGAAAAACGCCACCGCTTTCTCGTCCCTGAAGTTCCTCTCTGAGTTTTTCACGGGATTCAATACTTACAACAGTATCATCTCCAATATATTTTTTTGATGATACAAATTGCTTGGAAAGCTGATCGTCCAAATCTGTTCGGTCAGTAATAATTAATATGGTTGGGGAATGAAAATACCGGCTTTTCATTAACATCCGAGTGAGAAAAAGCATTGTGTAGCTCTTTCCGCAGCCGGTAGCTCCAAAATATGTACCACCCTTGCCGTCGCCGTCGGGACGAAGATGCTCCTTTATATTGTTAAACAGCATTGTTGCTGCAAAATATTGAGGATAACGACAAACAATCTTTAAATCCCGGTCAGAATTATCAGGAAAATAAATAAAGTCTTTTATTACATCGAGCAAACGTTCTTTTCTGAATAATCCTTTTATCAGAGTAACAAGAGAATTTATGCCGTCTAATTCCTTGTCCTCAGAATTTATTTTTCTCCATGCATAAAAGAAATTATACGGACTGAAAAACGAACCATATTTATTATTTACTCCGTCGCTGATTACAATAAACGCATTGTACTTGAATAATTCAGGAATGTCTCTGCGATAGCGAACAGTGAGCTGCTTATAAGCATCCATTATCGTCGTGTTCTCATTTACAGCACTCTTGAATTCAAGTACAACAACCGGAATACCGTTAATGAACACAATGCCGTCAGGAATACGCAACTGATTATCAATTCCCTGAATTTCAAACTGATTAACCACTTTAAAAATATTGTTTTTGGGAGTGTCAAAATCAATAAGTTCAATATAAAGGTCTTTCTGCGTCCTGTCCTCACGATTGAAAATAAACCCATCGCAAATCAGTTTGAATACCTCTTTATTTGCTTCGTAAAGAGTGCCCGAAATATTACGCAGCATAAGAATGATACTGTCCACCTCGCTCGGCGTTATACCGTCCTTTGCATATCGGTTATAGAGGTACTGTTTCAAATCATCAACAAGCAGAATTTCTGACCTTTCTCTATGAATTTGTTCGCCACTAAGGTAGATGTAGCCTTCATTTTTGAACAACTCCATTATCGACATTTCTAATGCGTGTTCACTAAAATTTGCCATTGTGTTCACTCCTATTATTAAGCATTCATCTGCAATATTTTTCTTACTGACGTCAGCTTTTTCTTGTACTTTTTCCCTTCGCTATCCTCAACAAAAGCTTTTAGCGAAGAAGCAGGAGAAATTTTCAAAGTCAACAAAGTGTTTTTTAAGTCGTTGATTTTAAAATACTGTGCTGTTGTTTCTCCCTGTGATAACATAACTTGACTCTCAATAATAGTGTTTTTATTTATGTATACTATGCCATTTGCTATAAATCCGAGTGTTTTAATTCTTATTTTTCTATTCCCGACATTTGTAACTGTTACATGCAAACCTATAACTTGGTTAGAAATGTAACTTCCTGTTTCTACAAGGATCTTCTTTTTATACGGCAATCTTGCTGTATGAATAGATACAAATACCGCAATTACACTCACCAATAATGTCAGTGCTGATAATATTAAAGATATAAATCCAACATTTTCATTACACCAGTTTACAAATTCCTTCAACATATCTACCTCAAACGAATAATTATCAAAAGATTAAACTAATCCTACGATAAATGATAATTTAG
>JBJFHX010000030.1:0-5689 GCA_051893995.1 Ruminococcus sp. | reverse complement strand
AACAGTTCCGAAAACAGGGGAACAAACAGTCGTAACCACTTATGACGAATTGAGAAATGCTCTTGCAAAGGGCGGCAAGCAGTGGATTAAGCTTGATTTTCCCGGTAAAACCTTTAAACAGGAGGACTTCAAGTATGATTACACCCTTTGTTTAGATGACCCTGACGCTGACATTACAATAGACTTAAACAACTGTGTTCTGGAAAGAAAAACATTGTATGACAAAAGACTTTTTGAAATCAAGCGGGGAAAGCTCAGGTTATGGCAGAAGGACGGAAACGGTATAGATAGTTCTGTTAATTTCAAATATAATTTTTCTTTTGATACCGGCAACGGCGAAGCAGTATTTTATGTTGCCGACTCAGGAAGTCTTACATTGACTAACGTTCATTCTCTGTCACCGGGTTCAGACGAGATAGGTACTTTTACTTATGCTTTTCCGATTGTAAAATCAAGCGGAAACCTCCGCATTGACAGCGGTATATATTACTCCTATAATGAAACTTCTGCTGTTGAAGTTGACGGAGGTACAGCGGTTATTAACGGCGGATATTTTAATTCAACCTATTACAAGAGCTCAGCCGTAAAAATCACAGCTCCGGACAATGATAAAACTACCGTCGAAATTAACTACGGTACTTTCGGCGCACTCAACACCGCAGTTGATATGGGCAGAGATACCGTTGTAACAATAAACGGAGGCAACTTCGAATATAAGGATACGGACAGAAATTTATATCAGAAATACGCTTTGTATGCATATGATGCGGATTTAACAATAAACGGCGGTTATTTCTACGGTTTAAATAATGCATTAGATGCAAGATTACTTAATTCACTTAATATTTCATACGGATATTTCAAATTGTACAATCAAACTGAAGACGGCAATTTGGCGGCAGTTTATTTGGGCGGCGATTATAGCTCTAATACTATAATTTCCGGAGGAAGATATTATGGAAATAAAGGAATTGAATGCAGCAGAGAAACTGATTTTTCAAAAATTATTCCCAAAGGCTGCTATGTGACAGATGATGATACCGGTTTAGTTATTGACCATAACATCACCGATTATTCGCTCGGAGGCTCTATTGATATATTTGCAAAAAGGCCGAGAATCACAACACAGCCGTCAGGTGGATATTCACCTTATATGGGTGACTCAATCGTTCTTAAAGTAGATGCAGAAAATGTAAACGAGTACATATGGCACGTTATTGACGAAGACGGACACGAGCTTTCGTGGAACTATCTTTCAAACAACGGCTATGCAACTCCTTCCGTAGCGGAAGGCGGTAAAAAGCTTTTCCTTTACGGAGTATCCGACTGGTTGACAGGTAAGCGAGTTTACTGCGTTGCAAAAGGCTACGGCGGAACTGTTATGTCGGATATAGTTACTTTGTCCGTAGATAAGGTAGTTAAATACTGTAAGGATATGTATTTTGATGATTTCGACGAAATATGGAATCACAAGACAGTCGGAGATTACAAGAACGTAAAAACCGATACAAACGCACCTTACACGATTACCGAGGTAAGGTGGCAGCTTTTCAACAAGGTTCTCTCTGATGATTTTGAATTTAATAGCGGAGATACTATTGCACTTCTCATCGGACTTGCTCCAAAGGACGGCTATGAGCTTTACGTGACATCAGGCAGTATAAACGGAATTAACAGTGTCGATGCGTTCCATATGACAGACGGCAGACAGTACTTGCAGTTTGAAATTAACATAACTGCACCTGACGAGTACAAAACGCAGAACATTGAGCTTTCGGTTGCCGAGCCTGTTGCAGGCAAAGCACCTGCGACAACGGCAACCTGTACTTCGGGTTATGCAATCCCCGGAACACTATCATGGACTCCAGCCGATACCACCTTCAAAATCGGTGAGCAGTACACAGTAAAAATCCCCCTGACAGCAGAGTATGAATGGGGAGATATCTCAACAGTAACTGCAAAGGTAAACGGCAAGGACGCAGAATTTGTTGCGGAATATAAGGGCGGAAAACAATATGCATATTACGTTGAATATACCTTTGATGCAACAAAGGATTATATGCTTGGCGACGTAAATAACGACGGCAAAATAAGTGTGCTTGACGCTACCGAAATTCAGAAGTACATTGCAGGACTTGTTACCCTTAGTGATTCTCAATTAGCGGCAGGTGACGTAAACGGTGACGGCAAATTAACCGTAGCCGACGCTACTCAGATTCAGAAATACATTGCAGGTTTAATTACCGAGTTTTAAAGCAATTAATTCAGTTTCAGCAGTCGGTTTTATATCGACTGCTGTAGACGTTTTCGTTTTTTACTTTATAGGAAATTGCTCGATAGCGTTCGGGCACTAAAGGTTTAAAACAGCAGAAGCAGTCTGCACGAACTGGATGCAACGTCACGTTGCTTTTTATATAAAAGGAGTGATTCTATGAAAACTAAAATATCTGAAAAAGTAAAGTCAAAACGACTGTTAAGTCTGTTGCTTGCGCTGACTATGGTGCTGGGAATGCTCCCTGTAATGGGAACAACCACAGCACTTGCCTACACCGGCAACGGCACAAAGAGCAGTCCCTATGTTGTCACCACCTATGACGAGCTGAAAAGCCTGATGCAGAATGCCCCGACAGACAGCATCCGATATATCAGGCTGGGCGCAGACATCAAATTCAGCGAGAGCAAGAATGACTGTTCGTTGAGCCTTACAAGCTCGTTGCAGAGGGTTGTTCTTGACCTGTACGGACACACCATCTCCCGTTCGGGAACTACAAATGATGAGGCGGTAATTAATGTAACGATAGGTGACCTCACCGTTCAGGACAGCATTGACGGCGGTAAGGTTGTCGTCAGTATGAGCGGCAGCAACACTAAAACCGCTTTGCTTGTTTCCGGTGAAGGCAAACTGACCGTTTATGGCGGCATATTCGATTCCAACGGACGCGCCTTGGTGACCAGAGGCGGCAAGACTGTAATTAACGGAGGTACCTTTTTAGCCTCATCATATTATTATACAGCTGTTTTCGAATCAGGTACCGTAACCGTCAACGACGGATATTTCTGTGAGCTTGATAAAGGCATCGCAATCAGTATAGCTGACGCTGATGTTACACTCAATGGCTGTACGCTCAACGGCTCTCTGTCTGTTCAGACAGATATCTGGGACTATATTCCTGACAAGCGCACGGCACTTCTCGACAATGATATTGCTGTTACCCCTCAAACCTATCACGGCAAGGATCTGAAAGCCGAAAACGGTAAAATTGAAATCATTTTCACCGACGGCAGCGAGAAATATCCCTATCTGGTCAGTAATTATTTAGATCTTAAGGAGATGATGCAATACGCCCCAATGGACGGCAGCGTATGCAATATAAAGCTGGCAAGTGATATCACATTCCAAAGCAACGAGAAAAATTTTTCTTTGATGTTGATATCCAGTGCTCAAAATGTAGTTGTGGATTTGAACGGACACACACTTACACGTTCGGGAAAAACAGAGGACGAGTGCATTTTTGGGGTTGCAGTCGGTGCACTCACCATAAAGGACAGTGTCGGCGGCGGCAAGGTTGTCTGTATCAAGGGAGATGGAAATTTGCAGTACAACCTCTATGTAGCAGGCAACGGTAAGCTCACAGTCGACGGCGGTACCTTTGAAGCAGAGGAAGGTTATCCTCTGTTGGTATTTGGCGGCAATACCGTTATCAACGGCGGAACCTTTTTATCCGATGAGTATTGCGGTATGGCAAGCTGTGGAGGCACCATCGTAATCAACGGCGGCACATTTGTGACGGAGTGCGGAGGAACTACCGCAGCAAATTTTATTTTAGGCACTGTTACGATCAACGGCGGTACATTCAATAACAACATCAGTATCAATACCGATGAAGCCAGAATCGGAATCAGCATACACAATAATGCCAATGTTACTGTCTATAGCTGCAATACCCTGGGCAGTATCTGGACAGACAGCTTTGATGTAATTGCACCGGGAATCTCCGTGCTTGGTACAGATAAATACGGCACGACCTATTCTGTAAGCGACATTGCCGGACTCGAAGAGGCTTATAAGCTCAGTATCGGCAGGCTTATCAGTCAAGTCACCATCACCGGCATTGACGCACCCAAAGTGGGAAATAAGCCTGATACCTCAGCCACGGTCAATGTGACCGGTGCGGACAACGCAGGTGTTACCTGGTACGACTGGACTGACAACAAGACCCTCACCTCAAGTGATGTATTTAAAAGCGGACACGATTATATGGTTATGGTAACTTTGAATGCCAAGAGCGGCTACATATTCAGCACGACCAACAGTACGCTTGACATCAGCATCAACGGCAACAAGGGCTTCTTGTGGCTTGCCAACCCCAAAAGTGTGCAGTGCTGCTATAGTTTTGAAGAACTCCCGGAGCCGGAACCCGTAATCACAACACAGCCGTCGGGCGGACATTCCCCTTATATGGGTGACTCAATCGTTCTTAAAATAGACGCAGAAAATGCAAACGAGTACATATGGCACATTATAGACGAAGACGGAAATGAGCTTGCGTGGAACTATCTTTCAAACAACGGCTATGCAACTCCGGCTACATCTGAAGGCGGAAAAAAGCTTTTCCTTTACGGTGTATCCGATTGGATGACAGGCAAGCGTGTTTACTGCGAAGTAAAAGGCTACGGCGGCACTGTTATGTCGGATATAGTTACTTTGTCTGTAGATAAGGTAGTTAAATACTGTAAGGATATGTATTTTGATGATTTCGACGAAATATGGAATCACAAGACAGTCGGAGATTACAAGAACGTAAAAACCGATACAAACGCACCTTACACGATTACCGAGGTAAGGTGGCAGCTTTTCAACAAGGTTCTCTCTGATGATTTTGAATTTAATAGCGGAGATACTATTGCACTTCTCATCGGACTTGCTCCAAAGGACGGCTATGAGCTTTACGTGACATCAGGCAGTATAAACGGAATTAACAGTGTCGATGCGTTCCATATGACAGACGGCAGACAGTACTTGCAGTTTGAAATTAACATAACTGCACCTGACGAGTACAAAACGCAGAACATTGAGCTTTCGGTTGCCGAGCCTGTTGCAGGCAAAGCACCTGCGACAACGGCAACCTGTACTTCGGGTTATGCAATCCCCGGAACACTATCATGGACTCCAGCCGATACCACCTTCAAAATCGGTGAGCAGTACACAGTAAAAATCCCCCTGACAGCAGAGTATGAATGGGGAGATATTTCAACAGTAACAGCAAAGGTAAACGGCAAGGACGCAGAATTTGTTGCAGAATACAAAGGCGGAAAACAATATTCATATTACGTTCTGTACACCTTTGAAGCAACTAAGGATTATATGCTCGGCGACGTAAACAACGACGGCAAAATAAGCGTGCTTGACGCTACTGAAATCCAGAAGTACATTGCAGGACTTGTTACCCTAAGTGATTCTCAATTAGCGGCAGGTGACGTAAACGGTGACGGAAAATTAACCGTAGCCGACGCTACCCAGATTCAGAAATACATTGCAGGATTAATTACTGAATTCTAAAATTTTACATTATGCCGCTGACGATAGAGAAATTCGGCAGCGGCATAATTTGTCGAGTGCCTCGACACGCATTTCGGGTGGAAAAGTCGGTTGTTAAGGTAAAAACGGTTGCCCGAATTATAAATTGAT
>JBJFHX010000029.1:0-22551 GCA_051893995.1 Ruminococcus sp. | reverse complement strand
AACGCTCGCCCTCTGTGATAAGACCGCAGGAGATACCTGCAACGGGCTCCTTAATCGGAACACCAGCGTCCATAAGTGCAAGTGTTGAGCCGCAGATTGAGCCCTGTGAGGTTGAGCCGTTTGACGAGAGAACCTCGGAAACAAGTCTTAATGCATAGGGGAACTCCTCAACGGGGGGAATTACGGGAACAAGAGCACGTTCTGCAAGTGCGCCGTGACCGATTTCACGTCTGCCGGGACCACGGCTGGGCTTTGTTTCGCCAACAGAGTAGCTCGGGAAGTTGTAGTGGTGGATATATCTCTTCTCGGTTTCTCCGTCGATACCGTCAAGCAATTGCTTGTCCGATACAGGACCGAGTGTTGCGATTGTGAGAACCTGAGTCTGACCTCTTGTAAACATACCTGAGCCGTGAACTCTGGGAATTACGTTAACCTCGGAAGCAAGAGGACGAATATCGTCCATTCCTCTGCCGTCAACACGCTTCTGCTCGTCGAGCAGCCAGCGGCGAACGATGAACTTCTGCGTCTTGTAGAGGCACTCGTCAATAAGTGCTTCGCTTTCGGGATAAATTTCGTCAAACTTCTCGTGTACTTTTTCGTAGATTGGCTTTAATCTCTCATCACGTACAGTCTTGTCGTCAGTGTCAAGAGCGAGCTTTACGTCCTCCTCGGCAAATGCCTTGATTGCCTCAAACATATCGTGGTCGGGCTCAAGACTTGCAAACTCAAACTTCGGCTTGCCGATTTCAGCCTTAATTTTCTCAATAAACTCGATAATCGGCTGATTAGCCTCATGACCTGCCATAATAGCGTTGTACATTTCCTCGTCGGAAACGCAGTCTGCACCTGCTTCAATCATAGCGATTCTTGAGCTTGTTGAAGCAACGGTTGTAGCCATTTTTGAGATTTTTCTCTGCTCCTCAGTGGGGTTGATGATAAACTCGCCGTCAATCATACCAACCGAACAGCCCGAGATAGGTCCGTTCCACGGAACGTCTGAAATTGAAATTGCAATTGACGCACCAATCATAGCCACGATTTCGGGCTGGCAGTCGGGGTCAACGCTCATTACCGTGCAGACAATTGAAACGTCGTTACGCATACTCTTGTCAAAAAGCGGACGAATAGGGCGGTCTATTACACGGCTTGTAAGGATAGCCTTTTCGGAGGGTCTGCCCTCTCTCTTGAGGTAAGAACCGGGGATTTTGCCCACAGCGTACATCTTCTCCTCATAGTCAACGGAGAGCGGGAAAAAGTCAACGCCCTCTCTGGGCTTGGGAGATGCGGTAACTGCAACGTGAACGGTTGTGTCGCCGTAGTGCACAAGGCAAGCGCCGTTTGCAAGCTGAGTCATCTTACCTGTTTCAACCTTTAAGGTTCTGCCTGCAAACTCTGTTTCAAATACTCTGTACTTGTCAAAAGTCATCATTTTATTCATTGTAAAATCCTTTCCGAAGCTTTAACTTCTGTGTATTCAAGCGGGATTTTACGCCGATTTAGCAATAAAACCATTTAACAATTTACAATTAACAATGTACAATTAACTATTTTGGTCGAGTAGATAGGTTGCGATATTATAAAACTTCGTTTCCCGAATTAATTTATATTGCGGCCGAAAGCCGCCACCTTAATTATTAATTTTTTATTGATAATTGATAATTGTTACTTCGTTTTACCGCTAAAAAACAGCAAATAAAAATCCCGCAATAAACCGAATTTAGGGCAAGCTTGCGCTTGCCCTGTGAATGCAAAATTACTTACGGATACCGAGTCTTGCGATGATAGAACGATATCTTTCAATGTCTACCTTTGTGAGGTAAGCGAGGAGGCTTCTTCTCTGACCAACCATCTTGAGAAGACCTCTTCTGCTGTGGTGATCCTTCTTGTGAACCTTGAGGTGCTCGGTGAGGTCGTTGATTCTCTTTGTGAGAAGCGCAATCTGAACCTCGGGAGAACCTGTGTCGCCCTCGTGAGTAGCGTATTCAGCAATAATAGCCTGCTTTTCTTCTTTTAACATTTTTATTCCACCTTTTTAAATATTTGAAGCCCAAAGCCGTATGGCTATATCTCAGGACAGGGCTGTGAAACTCCGCTCTGCGGCTTAACCCCTGCTCCGAGATATGGGTCAACTGCTACATTGTAGCACATCAGGCACGAAATGTAAAGTATTTTGTGTTAAAAATTATTATTTTTTATATTCTTAATCTCTCTTGCCTTATTCATAAGCTCCTGCTTTTCCTCATCAGAAAGCATACGGTAGATTCCGACCAGCTCACGCTCAGAATCTGTAAGGTTATACATCGGCATAACAAAGTCGTGCAGATTCTTCTCGAAATTTTCCTGACCTAAAATTGCGTTGACATCAACGCCGTAAATTGCTACAATTTTTTTGAGAATTTCAAAACTCGGCTCGGAAACACCCGTTTCATACTTTGTGTAAGTGGTGCGGTTGAGGTTGAGAATATCGGCGATATCCTGCTGAGTAAAACCGCAGAGCTTTCTATATTTAACAAGATTTTTACCAAAGGATTGATTCACATTACTGCATTTCCTTTTCGGCATAATTTCACGTCCTATAATAAATTGAGGCACTGCTCTTACTACATTATAATACTTTTTCTTAGCATTTTCTACAAATGTTATTATTATTCACAAAGTATTTTTTCTCTGACCTTCACATCTTAAATTTGCCCGATTTAGTGCAGTTTATGTAAAAATGATTTTCCTTGCAATCAAAAAATATTATCCGAAAGGTATTGAAAATTTCTAAAAAATAATATATAATATTATTTGTTTGATTTTAAATTATGTTTGCTGGAGTAGCGCAGTTGGTAGCGCAACTGATTCGTAATCAGTAGGTCGAGGGTTCAAGTCCCTTCTTCAGCTCCAGTCGAGTGCCTCGACACGCAGATTGCGTGCGGGGCGCTCTTTTTTTGTTCAATGCTCGTAACAGTGTTGACATCTTTTTCACAACCTATAAAACTAGTAAAACCGCATTGGAAGGCGGTTTCGAGTGTTTTTGAGGTGAATTTTATTTCTATTATAGAATTTTAAAAACCTGTCCGAGTAAGTTAACAAGGACAGGCTTTTATTATGCTTGATAATGTTTTTACTTTTATTATTCCGTATATTCTTCGCTTAACGGCTCTCCGAGTGCGGCTGTGAAAATTGCTTCTGCGTTATGCATCATTTTTCTTACCGTTCTCTGACCGCATTTGTTGGCAATCATCTCGACTGCCTGAGAGTAAACCTCGGGGGTATTATGAGTCATTGAATGTGCGTCGCTTCCGAGAATGTCGATCATTCCCTCTCCTATCAGCTTCAACAGCTTTCTGCGTTTTAACAACGGAGCTTTCTTAGCGTATTTGCCGATATTCGTCTGAATTATTACGCCCATATCCCTCAGTTCCTGCAAAGCTTCTGTATCACTCATCAGCATTTCATAACGCTCTACGTGCGGAAGCACGGGAATCAGTCTGTGATTCTCTATCAGCATATTAAGCTGTTGCAGTGTCCTGTGCGAGAACGACGAGCTGTAGCTGAATTCGGTCAGGATATAGCGTGATTTCCCGTAGGTCAGACCCGACAAATCGTCACTGTTAAACAAAAATTTAGAAACGTAAACCTCCGCACCGAGAACGATATTCATATTCACGGGCTTGTAGGGCAGAAATTCCTCATAGGCTATCCTGCGCTTTTCGATAAAACGTTCAACGCTCATTTCATTTGTATAGAAATGCGGTGTAAAGCATACGTTTGAAACACCCTGCTTTTTCAGGCAGTCAAGCAATCCAAGGCTTTCATCAATCGTCCTTGCACCATCGTCAAAGCTTGGCAGAATGTGAGAATGCATATCAAAATACTGCATTTTATCACCCGATTAAAGCATTTTGCACACGAGGTCGCCCATTTCCTCGCAGCCGACCTTAGTCATACCCTCTTCGTAAATATCGGGTGTGCGGTAAGTTTCGAGCACCTTTGCAACGGCGTTTTCAATAGCGTCAGCCGCCTGCGGTCTGTCGAGCGAGTAACGGAGCATCATAGCTACCGAGAGAATTGTTGCAAGGGGATTTGCAATACCCTGTCCTGCGATGTCAGGTGCTGAACCGTGAATAGGTTCATAAAGTCCGAGCTTGCCGCCCGAAAGGCTTGCAGAAGCGAGCATACCGATTGAACCTGCAATCATTGAAGCCTCGTCGGAGAGAATGTCGCCGAAGATATTTGAGGTTACGATAACGTCAAACTGACGAGGATTTCTGACAAGCTGCATAGCGCAGTTGTCAACATACATATGGTTAAGCTCAACCTCGGGATAATCCTTTGAAACCCTAATTACGGTTTCTCTCCAGAGGCGTGAGGACTCGAGCACGTTTGCCTTGTCAACGCTTGTGAGCTTTTTGTTTCTCTTCATAGCAAGTTCAAAGGCAACTCTTGCAATTCTCTCAACCTCTGAAACGCTGTACATTTCTGTATCCCAGGCTGCAGGCTGACCGTCAACTTCTTTTCTTCCTCTTTCTCCGAAGTAGATACCGCCTGTAAGTTCACGAACAATCATAATGTCGAGGTTGCCGCCGATGATGTCGTCCTTAATCGGAGATGCACTCTTAAGAGGTCCGAAGATAACCGAGGGACGGAGATTTGCAAAAAGTCCGAGTGCGCCCCTGATTCCGAGAAGTCCTGCTTCGGGACGATTGTTTCCCGGGAGAGTGTCCCACTTAGGACCGCCGACTGCACCGAGAATTACGCTGTCGGAAGCCTTGCACTTTGCAACCGTTTCATCAGGAAGCGGAACGCCTGTAGCGTCAATTGCACAGCCGCCGAGAAGTGCCTCGTCGTACTCAACGGTAAAGCCGAATTTCTCGCCTGCCTTGTCGAGCACCTTTACAGCCTGATTTACTATTTCGGGACCTATTCCGTCGCCCTTGAGCAATGTAATTTTATAGTCTGGCATAATATATTGTTCTCCTTTAGAATTATTTTTGTTGTTATATTAGAATGGGACGTGTGGGAACCCGTCCCCTACGGAAAAGATTGTCTGTTACTATAGTGATGATATAATCGGTAAAGTTTCATCGTTACTTCGGACACGGCACGCCGTGTCCCTACGAAGATAGAGGAAACGTTATGTTAATAAAATTATATCTATTGTATTATTGCACAATACATCACCAAAGATTGTAAACTATGCTACAATCTGACAAAAATTGTCATAAATCGTTATCAATCGGTTTCCTTTTCCATAGGAATCGTCTGAAACACCTCGCACACCTTGTCACGTTGCCAGAGCATAGGCGTTACCCTCAGTGAATATCCGAAGCCGTTGTCCATTGTCCACTCAAACGGTTTTGCCTGCGGAAGTCCGTACACTGCAAGAAGCGTCATAATTACACCGCCGTGGGTTACGATTACGCTCTCGGTTGTGCCCGTTTTCATAAGCCCCTCAACAATGCTCTCGAACATACGGCAGATTCTGCGTGTAAAATCTGCGTTGCTCTCACCTCTCGGCGGCTTTACGGAACTGTCGCCTGCCAGCCACTTTTCAAAATCGGGGTCGTTCTTTAATTCCTCGGCAGTTTTGCCCTCCCACTCTCCGAAGTTGCACTCGGAAAGTGCAGTAATAGAAAGCGGATTAAGCTCGGGATAGAGGATTTTGCAAGTTTCCGTACAACGCTTTAAAGGACTTGTAAACACAACCTGAGTACCCGGATATCTGTACTCGTAATCAAGCTTTTTCAAGTCCAGCTTACCCTCGTCGGAAAGCGGAACGTCGGTTGTTCCGATATACTTGCCCGAAAGCGTTTCTTCAATTGCTCCGTGGCGAATGAAATGGATAATGTATGATTTCATAAAATTCTCCAAAGCTATTTACAATTTGTTATTATTTGGTTATACTATCAGTAATAATCAATTTACAATTATCAATTAGCAATTAACAATTGCGGTAGCGGCTTTCAGTAGCAATATAAATAAATTCGTAAAAACTGCTTTCTGATTATTGCCGCCTATCACTCGACCTTAATTGTTCATTATTAATTGTAAATTGTTAATTGTATGAAATATTATACTATCAAAGAATTTGAGGTGTCAAGGTTTGAACAGCGATTTTCCGAGAATTATTACTTTTCTGCGCAAAGAAAGGGGCTTGAGCCAAAAGCAGGTTGCATCTGATTTAGGGATTTCTCAGGCTCTGCTCTCTCACTACGAAAAGGGAATCCGTGAATGCGGTCTTGATTTTCTTGTCAAGGCGGCTGAGTATTTTGAGGTTTCGTGCGACTATCTGCTCGGCAGAACGGTTCAGCGCAGGCTTGCCTCAGTATCAGCAGAGGATTTGCCCGAAAGCGACGAGATTAGGCATCTGAAGGGCAATATGATTAATCAGATTAACAAAAAGCTGTTGATGAACACAACGACTGTTATTTTTGACTTGCTTGCGCAGATTGGCAACAAACGGTTGACTAATGCGGTTAGCAACTATCTGATGAGCGCAGAATATCAGATTTTCAGGACGATTTACTCGGCTCAGGAGCAGAACTCGCAGACAATGTTTTCAATTGACCGAAACAGATACAAAAACTTAAATTCTGCTTCAATGCTGATTGACCTTGAAATAATTGATATGCTGATTGAGCGTAACGAGCTGTCGCTGTCGCTTTCTCCCGACGTAATTTCAACGTACTTTGACAAGGGTGCGTCGTCGCTTTTCAACCTCATTCAGTATGCAGAGAGGAACATTAAGAATCTTACGCAAGGAAGTAACAGCAGATAAGCTTTCTCTGTTGTAAAAATATAAAGGGTTGTCGCAAATGACTGAAATTGCGACAGCCCTTTAACTTTATACAAACAATAATGCGACGTTATTTGTGTTCATCAAAATATTTAATCAATCCGTAAAGAAGTTCAATTTCACTTTTGCTGTAGCCGTCAAGAACAATGTGCTTTTCGCTTTCCAGTCCAAGCAGATAATCGGTTGATATATGAAATAGTTTTGCTAACTCAACAACATAATGCGTGGTAGGCGTAGAAAGTCCCATTTCCCAGGCGTTTACCGAACTGCGTGTAACGTCAAGTTTTTTGGCGAGTTGAGCCTGAGAGTACCCTGCTTCTTCTCGTAAAGTCTTTATCATATCGTAAATCATAACATCACCTCTTGATAATTATATCCAACATTTTAAGATAATTAATTATCGTTAGCTGTATATTTTAATTGACATTTTTAAAAGCGTATGTTAGAATTTATTTAGTCAGATTTACGGAAAGAAGGTTGTATTATGTAGAATTAACACATAATTCAGGCTGTCAAAAAATAATAGAAAGAGAGAAATTTATGAAGAAATATTTAACATTAATACTTGCAATTTTTTTAATAATCACTTCTATTACAGGATGCGGAAATGAAGAAACAATACAAGAAACTACAGTAAATACAGCTACAATTACAATTCCTGATTTATCAGGTCTTGACGAAACCTCTGCAAAAACATTGCTTGTAAACAAAGGACTGATTCCCGCAATAGAACACAACTATGATGATACCGTCGAAAAAGGTTTAGTTATTGAAACTTATCCATCTGCAGGAAGTTTTGTTTACGAAGATGATAAAGTTACGGTTTATATTTCTGACGGACCATCCTATATAGAATCTGAACAAGCCACTGTAAAATGGTACAACAATGATGATAAGTGGACATTTAGTAATCCTTTCATTGAAGAAGGAAAACTGTACTTTGATTGCGTAACTACCTTTGCTGATTCATTTGAATGGGATGAAGGTTCTAAATCTAACGGAGAGGGTTTCGGTGAAGCATCAATAAATGATACCTTTGATAAAACAGTACCTCTTTCAATTGTCTATCAAGACAAAAAAATCAAAGCAAACAAAGAGCAGTCCTTTACAATTGTTGTACCGGTAACGGATTTAGATGTCGATTTACCGACAACTATGTACTTATCCTTAGTCGGATTAAAGGATGATGAACAAATACATATCAGAGTTGACTTTAACATATCTTGGTAAATTGCAGGAATGGTTACATTGCATATTAGCAGATAAAAAATAAAGCCGTGCGATTTGTGCCAAAACGAAAAAGAAGAAAGATTAAAAGGAGAATAAAGAAATGGATTTATTTTGGGAGCTTTTTCCTATATATTTTGCGTTAATTTGTGTTTGTATTGTCTGCATCTGCGTAGAAGCAGAGAAAAAGAAGAAAAAGCAAAAAGAAGAAGAAATTAAGAATGCAAAACAAAAAGAAAAAGAAGACAGAGAAACATTTGTGAATAAAATTAAAGCGGAAATACAGTCTTCTTCCGATAATTCATATAGTTCATATGATTTTTCTGAAGCTGACAGGAAATTTAGCAGTATCTTGAGTCGCATAGCAATGAATTATCTTGTTAGACCGTTACCGGAAACACCTAAGCATAGAAGTGCAGCTATTAGAGGAGGAATTGTTGATGGGTTAGCAGGTCCTGCCGCCGGTATATATACAGCTGTAAAAACCGAACAACAAAATTTGAAAGATAAAGAACGATATCAAGAAAATTTAGCTGAAAGGCAAAAGAATATAGATGAAAATCGTAATTATTACGCTGAGATTACTGAGCAACTCAAAATAATTGTTATTATTACTAAAAAGTATATGAGTGAAAAAGTATATTTCTTAAATCAATTGCCATCAGATTATGATGAGATGTATGATTTATGTTGTAGTTACAGCAATTCATCGGATAAAGAAACTCAGATTTGTGCAAAAGGTCTTATAAGTTATTTAAATGATTTAAAGCTATGTAAAAAGTCTATATAAAGAATTAATGGGAGCAGCGGCAAACTGCTCCCTTTGCTATTGGAGATGTAGGGAACGGTCTTGACCGTTCCGAATACCTAAATGTTAGCTGTAGTCCAGCGGAACAGTCAAGACTGTTCCCTACACTGAAAAACTAAACGCTACCGATTCATTCCGCTTAAAACAAACAGAGCAGAGATGTCTTGCGACTTTCTCTGCTCCGGTATTTTTTGGGGAAAATTAATGTTTTTAAGCTGTCAGATTATTTAAAGTATCTGTTAAGAAGTCCTCTGAAGCCTGCGCCGTGTCTTGCCTCGTCCTTTGCCATTTCGTGAACTGTGTCGTGAATAGCATCGAGGTTCTGAGCCTTTGCACGCTTTGCAAGGTCGAACTTGCCTTCGCAAGCACCTGTTTCAGCGTCTACACGCATCTCAAGGTTCTTCTTTGTGCTGTCTGTGATTACTTCACCGAGAAGCTCTGCAAACTTTGCAGCGTGCTCTGCCTCTTCAAAAGCGTACTTTGTGAATGCTGCAGAAACCTCGGGATAGCCCTCTCTGTCAGCAACTCTTGCCATTGCAAGGTACATACCAACCTCGCTGCACTCGCCTTCAAAGTTAGCTCTTAAATCCTTGAGGATATCCTCGCTAACGCCCTGAGCAACGCCTACCTCGTGAACTGTAGCAAAGCCTGCTTCTTCGTCCATTGGCTTGAACTTATCTGCAGGAGCCTTACATACGGGGCAAGCCTCGGGAGCTGTAGGACCTTCGTGAACATAACCGCATACTGTACAATACCATTTCATAATTATTTCTCCTTTGTAATAAAATATTAGTGTAAATTATTCTTTTTACACTCAGGACAGATTCCGTAGTAGAGGACGTACCTGCTTTCAACAGTAAATCCCTTTTCGGAAAGTCTTGAAGTAAAATCGGAACTCATACTCTCATCGTCCACGTCAATCACCCTTCCGCAGCAGTTGCAGACAAAGTGCGAGTGAGGCTCAACATTGCCATCGTAGCGTTCCTCACCGTTGACGTTGCAGATAACACGAACCGTTCCCTCATCCTTGAACAGCGCAATATTTCTGTACACTGTGCCAAGGCTCAAATCGGGAATAAAAGGTTTCAGCCTGTCATAAACCCAACGTGCACTCGGGTGAGTATCCGTTGAGCAAAGGACTTGATAAATAGCGTTGCGTTTTAAACTGAAATTACGTTTTGCCATAATTACATCCTCATCTTTGAGTAGTTTAAAATCAGTAATGATTATCGAGTTCTTTTATAGAATAACATAATACATTCATTTTATAATTACTATTTAGAATTATAATTAATTTTTATTGATTTTTTTATTTTTTTGAGGTGAGATTTTGTTCAGAAAATACATACTGAAACATATGTGCTTTGTCCTGCTTGCTTTTTCACTTGTGTTCACTTCGTTTGCATTTTTTGCAGGTGCAGGCAGTAAGGACGAAAAAAACTCAAATGACGGGGTGTTTCTGCCGATTATAATGTACCACTCGCTTTTAAAGGATCAAAAGCTTCAGAACGACTACACTATCTCCCCTGCGCTGTTTGAAAAGGATTTGAAGTATTTAACTGACAACAGCTACACTACGGTAACGGTTGAGGACTTGATAAACTACGTATACCATGGCAAGGATTTGCCTGACAAGTGCATTATGCTTACCTTTGACGACGGCTACTACAACAACTACTATTATGCCTATCCGTTGCTTAAAAAATACAAGTGCAAGGCTGTGATTTCGCCGATTGCTTCAATGACTGAAAAGTTCACCCAGACTCAGGACATTTCCGTTTCCTACGGTCACATCAGCGACGACGATATAAAAGAAATGGTAAACAGCGGATATGTTGAAATTC
The DNA here is from genome assembly GCA_051893995.1 of Ruminococcus sp. Taxonomy (GTDB): domain Bacteria; phylum Bacillota; class Clostridia; order Oscillospirales; family Acutalibacteraceae; genus Ruminococcoides. Next base: position 11,888 of record JBJFHX010000029.1, on the reverse strand, counting down.
AGAATCACTCCTACGATATGCACACGCTCACGCCAAGAAAGGGCGTTTCTAAAAAAAGCAGTGAAAGCCCTGAGGACTACAAAAATGCGATAACAAGCGACATTACAAAGGCTCAGAATTATCTTGAAAACGTGACGGGCAAAAAGCCGAGCTGTTTTGTGTATCCCTTCGGTGCAAAAAGCGACGGTACCGAGGATATTGTACGTGAGCTTGGATTTGTGTGTACGCTGACCTGCACCGAAGAACCAAACGTCATCACAAGGGATAAAGAAAGCTTGTTCGAGCTTGGCAGATACAGACGTGACGGCAAGGAGAGTATGGAGAGCCTGTTGAAAAAATTAACAATTTACAATTAAAAATTAACAATTGAAGGTCGCTTCGCTCCGAATTTATAATGTTGCGTGCTGTTAGGATAAGTTTGCTTGCTGATTTTTATGTTGATATAACGGTAACTTTTTTGTGAGCTACGAGGGCGTCGCTCGCTACAATTTTACACAAACTTTTCCTCTAAATCCGTAGGGGACGGCATCCCTGACGTCCCTATGTATAAATTGTGAAACAATTTATACATTATAATAGCGAACACAGTTCGCCGCTACAATATTATAATATCATCTATGCGGCAAAGCCGCATATAAATAAATTAGGGCAACAAACTTTTGGATTATTGCAACTTATCCACTCGACCATAATTGTTAATTGTTCATTGTTAACTGTTAATTTGCAAAATCATATTTTAATTTTTACATTAATATAATTAAAAGGAAACCTATAAATTTTACGGAGGTATTGCAATGACTGAAATGCCAAAGGCGAAAAAGCATACCCTTATGCTCGATAATCGTGCTAAGCTTGTTATGACAGGCGTTGAGGACGTAAACGGATTTAACGAGGAAACCGTTTCTGTAAAAACTTCAATAGGAACGCTTATTATCAAGGGTGAAAAGCTGCATATCGACAAACTCAATCTTGAAACTGGCGACGTGTCAATTGACGGCAAAATCAACGCTATGCAGTACATCGGAAGCGATATGTCACGCTCAAAGCTTTCAAGACTTTTCAGATAAACGCAGGTGTTTTTGTGGAGCTTACTTTTACTCAGCAATCAACGGCTTTTCTGTTTTCGCTTTTGCTCGGACTTTCCTTGGGAGCATTTTACGAGGCTTTCAGATTCATTAGGCTTTGCTTTAATTTCGGAAAAGCAGGCACTATTATTTCGGACATTTTATTTATGCTTTGCACCTCGGTTGCGCTGTTTTTATTCTCGCTTGCGTTCCTGCTCGGCTTTGTGAGAATTTACGTTATTGCAGGGTGTTTTGCTGGATTTATATTATTCAGGCTCACCGTCGGACATATTCTTTCAAAAATCTACTGCCCTGTTATTTCTTTTGTAAGAAAAATATCACGAAAGATTCGCAATAAAATAAAAATTTTTACAAAAAAGCTATTGAAAAATGGATACAAGATATTGTATAATATCAGTAAGAAAATAAGAATATTTGGAAAAGTGCCGCAGACTGCGGCTGACGATATAAGGGTTATGGATAGCAATGAAAAAGAAAAACACTCAGTCAAAAAATTTTCAGGCAGTTCAAAATCCCGAAAGCGCAACAATAAAGGAAATAAAGCCTGAAAAGAAAAGAAAAAGACGTTACATTCTGCTCTACCTTGCAATCATAGGCTTTGCGTTTTACGCAGTTATCACAATCATCAATCAGAACGTTCAGATTGCAGACAAAAAGGCTGAGCTTAAGGATTTGCAGCAGCAGATTAACGTTATTGAAATACAAACGCAGTATTTGCAGAAGGTTCAGGGCTATCAGGGTGACGAGCTTTCTGACTATATGGAAAAAATCGCTAAAGAGGAGCTTGGCTACATCAGCGAGGGCGAAAGAATTTTTATTAACGTAGCAGGCGACTGAGCAATTAACAATTATCAATGTACAATTAACAATTAAGGTCGAGTTGATATATTTAATAACTTAAAATCTATGTTCCCGACTTTATTTATATTGCGGCAAAGCCGCATCCACAATTGTTAATTGTTAATTTTTAATTGTAAATTATAAAAAGGGTAGAATTATTTTTAAGGGGTAATAATTTTTTATGGGTATTGAAGTCGGAATGATTTTGGAAGGCAAAGTATCGGGAATTACTAAATTCGGAGCATTTGTTGATTTGCCCGATTCCAAAACGGGTATGGTACATATCTCGGAGGTTGCACCGACATTCATTAATGAAATCAGCGATTATGTTAAAGTAGGACAAACCGTCAAGGTTAAGGTTCTCGCTTTAAACGACGGCAAAATCAGCCTGTCAATGAAGCAGGCACTGCCCAAGGAACAGCAGAAAAAGCCGCAGAAGCAGAACAAGAGCAGACAACCGTATAAGCCTGCTCCGCCCGTAACGTCACCGGGCAATTACGAGTGGCAGAGTTCTCAGAAAAGTTCTCCGTCATCGTTTGAAGATATGATGTCAAAGTTCAAGCAGACAAGCGAGGATAAGATGTCTGACCTCAAGCGCGGCGGTGAAAGCCGTGGCTACAGCCGCAGAGGCAACGGCAACGGCAGAAAATAAATCAGCAAAAGCTGAAAGACGTTCCCGTAAGGGAAAATAAAATTTAATACAGGGAGGCAAATTTATGAAGATTACCTACACAGCAAGAAAAGTAAACCTCAGAGATAATTTCAAAGAAAGAGCAGAGAAAAAACTGCTGAAATTTGAAAAACTGTTTTCAGAGGATGCGGCTGTTAACGTAGTTGTCACCCTCGAAAAGAACCGTCAGACCGTTGAAATAACAATCAGAGATAACGGAATGGTATATCGTGCCGAGAGCACTATGGAAGAAATGAACGACGCTCTCGACAGGGTTGTTGACATACTTATGCGCCAGATTCGCAAGAACAAGACAAGGCTTGAAAAGAGAATCAAAACAGGAAGTATCGAAGATTTCGTTATGCAGAATCCCGAGCCTGACGATGTTGAGGACGAGGACTACAGGGTTGTTCGTAAAAAGCAGGTTATTATTAAACCGATAAGCGTTGACGAGGCTATTCTCGAGATGAATATGGTCAACCATAACTTCTTTATGTTTCTCAACGCAGACACCGACGAGGTTAACGTTGTTTATAAGCGTGCCGACGGAAACTACGGCTTGCTTGAGCCTGCTGCCGACTAAACGAACAGATAATATTTAATTTTCAGAGGGTATCGGCAAAACCGGTACCCTTTTTAATTGGAGGATATATGAAACTGAATTTTTCTGCACCGTGCATTTTCGGACTTGAGGGAATCTGTGCTAACGAGCTTAAGTATCTCGGAATTGAAAACGTGAGAGCCGAAAACGGCAGAGTGCTGTTCAGCGGTGACTTTAACACTCTTGCAAGGGCGAACATAAATTCACGCTATGCCGAGCGCATACAGGTTCTTCTTGCAGAATTTGAGGCACATACCTTTGAGGAATTGTTTGAAAACGTGAGCAAGATTGAATGGGAAAACTTCATCGGCATTTCCGACGCATTCCCCGTCAAAGGCAGGTGCCTTAACTCAAAGCTTATGAGCGTTCCCGACTGTCAGAAAATCATCAAAAAAGCGGTTGTGTCGCGTCTTTCAAAGAAATATATGCTCTCGTGGTTTGAGGAAACAGGCTCGCTGCATCAGATTCAGTTTTTGATTCTGAACGACAGGGTGAGCGTTATGCTCGACACCTCGGGCGCAGGGCTTCACAAAAGAGGCTACAGAGCCGAATCAAACGACGCACCGATTAAAGAAACACTTGCCGCTGCAATGGCTGAGCTTGCAAGGGTGCGCCCGAATCATTTTGTGTGCGACCCTATGTGCGGAAGCGGAACGATAGTAATTGAGTCCGCTATGAAAGCTCTGAATATTGCTCCCGGAGCAAACAGATATTTTGCCTGCGAAAAGTGGAGCAGTGTTCCGAAAAAGGCATTTGACGAGGAGCGTGAGCTTGCACGTTCAAAGGTCAGAACTGACATTGCCTTTCACGCAGAAGGCTCGGACATTGACAAATCGGCTCTTGAAACGGCTATGCACAACGCCGAGCTTGCAGGAGTTGCTGACAAAATCAGATTTTTTGAGCGTGACATAAAGGACTTTGAGCTTAGTGAAGATTACCAGACAGTAATCACAAATCCACCCTACGGTGAACGACTGCTCGACATTAAATCGGCAGAGGAGCTGTACAAAGTTATGGGACAAAAATTTATCCGTTCAAAGGGCAAGAGCTACACAATCATAACACCCGATGACGACTTTGAAAAAATCTTCGGACGAAAGGCTGACAAGCGCAGAAAAATGTACAACGGAACACTGAAATGTCAGGTCTATATGTACTATAAATAAAAGATTTACAGATAAAACAAACTCCATCACAACGAAGTGACGGAGTTTATTTTTTAGTATGTTGTTACGAACATAATTGCGATTTAATTGTTTATAGTCAGCTGCGTTTTCTTCTGCTGAATACATATGCGGATAATGCCGAAATAAGCAGGATAAATACTGCTGTTCCTGTAACCTCTGCAACGCCTGTTTTAACCGTTCCGTTATTGCTCTCTGAGGTGCTCTGCGTTGCCGTTGCAGCCGCAGTTGCGCCTGTTGCGCTTGTCGGGTCGGTTGAATTTGTTGCAGGCTGTTCTGTCGGTTCGGTTTCAGGCTTTGTCGGTTCTGTTTCAGGCTCGGGTGCCTTTGTCTTAATCATTCTCGGAGTAGTTACGCTCTTTAAAATAACGTCCTCACTCTGAGAAAAATACTTAATAAGTGCCTCGTCGCAGGCTGAATACTCCCCTGTTTCCTTTGCGTTTGCAAGCTGTGGGTAATACTCGCTGACTGCAACGAAGTTGTTGGTGGCTACGGTGTAGAGCTTGCTTTCATCAAGCGGCTCGTTGCCGACCTTAACTGAAATTACTCTCTTTCCGTAATCAAGGTCGAGGTTATATTCAACGGTAATTCCGCCTGTCTGCAAATAGCTTCCGCTGTTTTCGGGCCACGCATCGTATTCGCCCGAGTTATTGGCGGCAATGCTCTTTTTCTGAATGTCGATTGATGTTTCAAGAATTTCAACAAACTGTTTGCCCGTAATCTGCTTTGTTACAATGTAGTTTCCGAACGGACTTATGCCGATTATGTCGCCGTAGGTCAAATCGCCTTTTTTAACCGAGGCACGGATTCCGCCTGCATTTTCCAATGCGATGTCTGCTCCTGTTTCGAGCAGGTATGCATCAGTTACGGCTCTGCCGAGGTTTGTTTCATCAATTCGCAAATTCTCCCACACGCCGTCGAGGTCTTCGGGCGTTGAGCCGACAACCTCATTTAAAATAACGCTCTGTTCTGCTTTAATGTTGTCAAGTACAGCCTTGACCTCAGCGTTTTCCTCAATATTTTCTACCGCAGAATAGTCTGCCTTGTCGGCGTTTATTTCAATGCTGACAACCTCTCCGTCTGAATCAAGCGAGCAGTCAAGGTCGATAAGTCCTGCTTCATAGAGGTAATAGCCGTTTTCAATTACACGTGTCGTTGAGCCGTCGGGAGTTGTCACCTCGGTGTTTATGTCTGTATGCTCATGACCTGCAAGCCAGAGGTCAACGCCGTCAACCTTAGTGGCAAGCGAAACAGGGTCGTATGTATGCGTAAGGGCGATTACAACGTCACAGCCCATTTCTTCAAGCTCGTCAGCCGCCTTGATTGCGTATTCGGCTGAGTCAGTAAAGGTAAGTCCCTCAACGTTTGTTCCTGCTGTTTTGCTGTAGATTTCGGGGTCAATTACGCCGAAAATTCCGATCTTAAGCTCCTGACCGTTCTTTGCAGTTGTTTCAAAATAGTACTGGTTGTCAAAGAACTGCTCTCCGTTTTCGTCAATGACATTGCCCGTTAGCATTTCAACATCAGCAAGCTTTGCAAGCGCCTTAAGTCTGTCCTTGCCGTAATTCCAGTCGTGGTTACCAGCCGTCATAACGTCATATCCGCAAGCCTTTACAAGCTCGGCTATGGATTCGCCCTGAACGAGCGTAGCAATCGACTGACCGTGAAACAAGTCGCCCGAATCAATCACCAAGTCCATATCGGCATCTTCGGTGAAGCTGTCAATCAGGGTTTTCAGCTTCGGCATACCGATAATCGAGCTTTTTGCGTTTTCCTCTACCCTTGCGTGAATATCGTTCGTATGAACAATCTTAACACAGAAGTCCGTTGTACCGTCGCTGTCTGTTGCAAACGCACAAACCGTACCTGATACAGCCAAGGTCGCACCGAGCAGGATTGAGGTTAATATCTTAAGTGTATTTTTCATTTGCCTTCCTCCTTTGGAGTTTTTCTTTACAAAATAAGTATAAACCTTAACAAAATTTATTTCAATATTTTTTCAAAAGTCGGCAGTGTGAAATCGCAGAAAATTCGGTAGTTTCTGTAAAACAAAACAGAGGTCGGAAAATCGACCTCTGCAATATTTTACACAAGTGCTGCGCCGAGTGCCTTGCAGTTTTCAATTGCCTCGTCGTCGGGATAGTCGTTGCAGATTACCGAATCGCACGCAAGAACTGCACCGTCTGATTTACAGGTATCCTCCCAACTTCTCATCCACTCGCCGTCGCCCCAGCCATATGAGCCGAACAAGGCAATTTTTTTGCCGTTGAGCCTTGGCTCGCAGGCAACGAACATCGGCTCAAATTCGCTTTCTTCAAGCTGTTCTGAACCCATTGACGGACAACCGAAAGCAATTGCATCAAACGAGTCTGTCATTGACTCATCAAATTCTGCCGCTGTCAGCATTACTGCGTCTGCTCCCTTTTCCTTTGCACCTTCCGAAACGGCATTTGCCATTGCCTCTGTATTGCCTGTTCCGCTCCAGTAAACTACTGCTATTTTACTCATTATAATCAACCTTTCTGAATTTTTATTTATATCAAACGGCAACTGTGAGCCGTTCAATTGACCTTCCTTTTGCCCACTGTTCACAGTAGACCTTGGTGCATTTCTTGTATTTTGCAAATGTCTTTTGTGCCTTTTCCTCATCACCGTAGACCTTCCAGCAACCGACGCATTTGCACTTTTCTGCGTTGTTCTCAATAAATCCGCTCACGTCCTCGGGAGGATAACCGAGAAACAGTCCGATTTCGTGAGGAAATTCCTCGCTGTCAGTCAACCTTTGCATAAGCTGAACAATGCAGTACTCGGGCTTTGCGGTGGTGTATCCGAATTTTTGAAGCAGACTGGAAGCAGTGTCCTGCTTTAAATCCTGAGAAAGCTTTGACGGACGGTACACATAAATCAATGCCCTGTTATTCTGAAATCTGAGAGGCAAAACACGAAGTCCCTTCTTTACAAGAACGGCATTAAGATTTCTCACGCTTTGTTTCATTTCTGATTCATTTTCAAATGAACAGGAAAACATATTTGCGGTTTTCATTCCTGCAAGCGTAGGTGAACAGTGGCGCACCAGTAATTCTTCGGACATTGATTTTCCTCCCAGTATTAAGCTGAAGTTAGTTTTCATTTTTATTGGCGAAATATAGTATATAATTAAATAAATTAACAGTTAGCCTTTGCTAACTACATTATAAAGTTTCGGGAGATACAAGATTATCCTGCATCTCCCTGAAACTTTATAAATAGATTGGGACAAATCCAATTCTAAGGGGATTGCGTAAATTTATTTCTTCCCGGAATGGCACGAACCGCTCATCGGGCAGTTTGAACAACCGCATCCGCAGGAGGATTTTCCTTTTTTCCTGTTTCTCACCATTGAGATTATAATTGCGGCAACTACTGCAACTATTATAAGTGTAATAATTATAGTCGCCAAGTTCTGATAAATCCAAGCAAACATTTAAAAGCCTCCTGTCTTTTAAGTTTATCTGTTATTTCGTAACCTTTACCCTTTTGTTGAGCTTAGTTGACTCCTTGTAGGGCTTGAAAAGCATATAGAGCATACCGATAATCAACAGAATTGCAACGATAAGTCCTATAATATTGAGGTTGCCTGTAAAGGCAGAGCCTATCTGATTAATCATCAGCGAAATTGCATAGGCAAAACCGCACTGATAGAGTATTGCAAATGCAGTCCATTTTGCCGAGTTCATCTCACGCTTGATTGCGCCGATTGCGGCAAAGCAGGGTGCACAAAGCAAATTGAAGGTAAGGAACGAGAAACCGCTGACGGAAGTAAATGCTGCTGCAATATTCTGATAAACGCTTGCTTCACCGCCGCCGTAGAGAATACCGAGAGTTCCGACGATATTTTCCTTTGCGACAAGTCCCGTGATTGACGCAACAGCCGCCTGCCAGTTACCCCAGCCGAGCGGATTAAATATCCATGCAATTGCGTTGCCTATTGCGGCAAGAATACTATGGTCAATCTGTTCATCCGAGAGCATCTGGAATGTGCCGTCAACAAAGCCGAAGTAGGTAGTAAACCATACGAGGATTGTTGAAATGAGAATGATTGTGCCTGCCTTTTTGATGAACGACCAGCCACGCTCCCACATTGAGCGGAGAACGTTTCCGACAGTCGGCATATGATATGCAGGCAACTCCATAACGAACGGTGCAGGCTCGCCCGAGAACGGCTTTGTCTTTTTAAGCATAATACCCGAGATGATGATAGCCGCCATGCCCATAAAGTATGCGCTTGGTGCTACCCACCACGCTCCGCCGAAGATTGCGCCTGCAATCATTGCGATAAACGGAAGCTTTGCTCCGCAGGGGATAAACGTTGTCGTCATAATCGTCATTCTGCGGTCACGTTCGTTTTCAATCGTTCTTGAAGCCATAATACCTGGAACGCCGCAGCCTGTACCGATGAGAACAGGGATAAAGGATTTACCCGAAAGTCCGAATTTGCGGAAGATACGGTCGAGCACGAACGCAATTCGTGACATATATCCGCAGGCTTCGAGGAATGCAAGGAAGATAAACAGCACGAGCATCTGCGGAACAAAGCCGAGAACTGCGCCGAGGCCTGCAATTATACCGTCAAGAATTAAGCCCTGTAACCAATCTGCACAATTTACGGCGTTGAGTCCGTCCTCAACAAGTACGGGAATACCGGGCACCCACACGCCGTAGCTTGCAGGGTCGGGTTCTTCACATTCGTATTTTTCAAAAACTTCTACAGCGGCTGAAAGCTCCTCGCCTGTAAATGTAACGTCCTCGGTTGCAAGAGTTTCTTCATCCTCAAGTGTATATTCAGCCGTATCGCTCGGTGAGAACTGCGTGGAATACGATTTTAAAGCGGCTAAGGCAACGGCTGAATCAAAGGTTTCCGATTCGGTATCAAGTGTCTCTGCAAGCTCCTCGCTTCCCTCTTTGCCCAAGTCGATAAATGCGTTTACAACGTTTGTTGCATCACCGAATTCTCCGACTTCTTCTTCATATGCTGACGAGCCGATTCCAAGCAGATGCCAGCCGTCACCGAACACACCGTCGTTTGCCCAGTCAGTCGCCCACGTACCTACAGTTGTTACCGACACGAAATAGACAATGAACATAATTACTGCAAAAATCGGAAGTGCGGCAAAGCGGTTTGTTACAACCTTGTCGATTTTATCGGAGGTTGAAAGCTTGCCTGCATTCTTCTTTTTGTAACTGCCTTTCATAAGCTGTGCAATATAAATGTATCGTTCATTTGTGATGATGCTTTCTGCATCATCATCAAGCTCATCTTCAGCCGCCTTGATGTCCTGCTCAATATGACTGAGTGTGGATTCCGAAAGCTTTAGCTGTTCGAGCACCTTGTCGTCACGCTCAAAAATTTTGATTGCATACCAGCGCTGTTGCTCGGCAGGCATATCGTGAACAGCCGCCTCTTCAATGTGGGCAATTGCGTGTTCAACCGGTCCTGAGAATGTGTGCATAGGAACAGTCTTTGAATTTTTGGCCGCATCAATTGCCGCCTCTGCGGCTTCCATAACGCCGCTTCCCTTGAGTGCCGAAATTTCTACAATCTTACAGCCAAGCTCACGTGAAAGCTCATCTATGTTGATTTTGTCGCCGTTTTTTCTGACAATATCCATCATATTGATTGCAACGACTACGGGAATACCAAGCTCTGTAAGCTGAGTTGTAAGGTACAGGTTTCGTTCAAGGTTTGTACCGTCAACTATGTTGAGTATTGCGTCGGGACGTTCGCCGATAAGGTAGTTTCTTGCCACAACCTCCTCAAGAGTATAGGGCGAAAGAGAATAAATACCGGGAAGGTCGGTGATAACAACACCGTCGTGCTTTTTGAGCTTGCCTTCCTTCTTCTCCACCGTAACACCCGGCCAGTTGCCGACAAACTGATTTGAGCCTGTCAGGGCATTGAACAGCGTTGTTTTGCCGCAGTTCGGGTTGCCTGCAAGGGCAATTCGCAAATCCATATGTATTTCCTCACTTTCAAGTTAGTTTTTGCTAACTTTGATTTTAAATAATAAAGGGATTTATCCCCTTGTATTTATATTTATTCTACCTCTATCATTTCAGCGTCTGCCTTGCGGATTGAAAGCTCATATCCACGAACAGTTACTTCAACAGGATCTCCCAAGGGTGCAACCTTGCGGATATGCACTTCGACTCCCTTTGTAATTCCCATATCCATAATTCTGCGTTTTACCGCTCCCTCGCCGTGAAGCTTTACAACCTTTACGGTATCGCCGATTTTTGCCTGTTTTAAAGTTTTCATTTGTTTACCTCCTCGTAAAAATTCACACAGAAAACTAAACCATTATTTTCTGCGCCATTTCCTTACTTATTGCTATGCGGGATTCTTTTACCTTTACTATTACATTTCCGCCGATAGTGTTTATCACCGTTACGGCTCCGCCCACGTTAAAGCCGAGGTTTTCAAGATGTGTCCTGACCTCCTGCTTTCCGCCTATTTTCTTGATTATGTTTTCTTCTCCGATATCTGCAAATGTAAGCGGCATCATTTTTCCACCTCTCAGATAAGTTCAATTAGCCATAGCTAACTCAATATGTGAATTATAGGTTAGCTTTTGCTAACCATTAAATATTATAATAATACTTACTTGATTTGTCAATAAGGTTTTTGCAATTTTTCCGTTTATGTGTCATTTTCGTCAGAGAGTACAATTAGTTAGTTATTGCTAACTAATTGTGTTGTGCAATATATCAATGCAATTTATGTGCAAATTTACGTCTGTTTTCTTTCATTTCAACATTTGACATATTTAAATAAATCGGCTATACTGAATTCGGAGATAAGCCGAGCTCTGTCCGCACTTGATTTTTCTTGTGCTGTATTCGCCTTGACACTTATCTCCATAGCTTTTGCCAAAAAGCGGTCAGACTTCTGCCTGACCGCTTTAAATTTTCCATAATATTCTGTTATGACTTATGAATTAACGCTTACAATATCATCAACGATTGCAAGAATGTCATCAGCCTCAAGGGGATCGTCGCAGGTGATTGAGTATGTTCCGTCGTCGCCTGTAAAGTAAGCCGCATAAATTTTCCCGTTTTCAATCTTGAGCGTTACCTCACAGTTGCCGATTTTGATTTTCTTAATCTCATAATCTCCGAATAAGCCTGTGTTGTCGCCCTCGGCTGCGCTCTTGCGGATTGTAATGGTGTGAATTTCATCCTTCGCAATCTGAATTTCAATCATTCCCTTGTAGGCAAGAATTGTGCTCTGTGAATACTCAGGAACTGCAAACCTGATACCCGAAATCTTCTGTGCCTCTTCAATCGTCTTGCATTCTGTAAACGGGTTCGGCATTCCGTCGATGTAGTCGATGTGTTCCGAAGCCGATGTCTTAGCAGTATCGGGTGTTGATGTGTTTGAATTATTGAGCGCCGAGCAGGTGATGCATACTGTCGCTGCGATTGACGCTGTGATTACTGCTGTTGTGATGATTGCGATTACTCTGTTCTTT
>JBJFHX010000028.1:0-22690 GCA_051893995.1 Ruminococcus sp. | reverse complement strand
GCAGTTCGGTAGCTCGTCGGGCTCATAACCCGAAGGTCGTCGGTTCAAATCCGGCTCCCGCAACCAACCAAAGCACTTGCAAAATGCAGGTGCTTGTTTTTTTATCGGGTTATGAGCACGACGAGCGTGGCTCGTTGGGTTAGTGAAGACAAAACAGTCCGGTGGACTGTTTTGACGAACGGTGTCGCCCAAAGTGCGAGTGTAACAAGCCGAACTTGGAGGCGCAGTTACACGACACACGACGGCGACGGGCACGAAGTGATAACCCGAAGGTCGTCGGTTCAAATCCGGCTCCCGCAACCAGTCGAGTGCCTCGACACGCAAATCGCGTATCGGGGCATTCTTGTTTTTTTAAGTTGATTTCTCGCGTTATATGTGGCTTTTTTATAATCAGTTGACACCCAAAGCACTTGCAAAATGCAGGTGCTTATTTAATTTACTTTCTGCAATAGCAGTTGTATTGATAATGAAAATTGTGAGCGGCGTCACGCCGCCGAGTGCCTCGACACGCAAATTGCGTATCGGGGCATTTTTGCTTTTCTAAGTTAATTTCTCGCGTTATATGTGGCTTTTTTCAGTAATTTAAAAATAAATTGCATACTTTTATGCAACTTTTCAGGTTTTTCAGCCTGTATATGGAAGTGCTATCAAAAGGGGGGATATTTTGGGAAGTCACAGAATGTTTACGAACGCTGTTACGGACAGCGACTTGTTTCTGGAAATGCCGTTGTCTGCACAGGCTTTGTATTTCCATCTGGGGTTGCACGCTGATGATGACGGTTTTGTCAGCAGTCCGAAACGAATTGCAAGGTCAGTAGGGTGCAACGAGGATGATATAAAACTGCTTGTCGCCAAAGGCTTTGTTTTATGCTTTGACAGCGGAATAATTGTGATTACGCACTGGAATCTGCACAACAGCATAAGAAAAGACCGCAAGAAGGATACCTTTTTCAAAACCGAAAAATCCTTACTGTCGCTTGAAAACGGTATATATTCAAAGCCTGACAACCAACTGACAACCGTTTGTCAACCAAATGTCAACCAACTGTCAGCACAAGATAAGATAAGTAAAGATAAGATAAGTAAAGATAAGATAAGTAAAGATAAGATAAGTAAAGATAAGATAGATAATATGTCAACTGCCGTTGACTCTCGCAACGCTTTTGATTATCAGGGAGTTGTTGATTTGTTCAATTCTGTCTGCGTGAGCCTGCCAAAGGTTCAGAAATTAAACGACAAACGCAGAAAGCTGATAGTCAATGCCGAAAAGCTGTTGGGTGAGTTGACATTTGAGGAGCTTTTCAGGCTTGTAGAAAATTCAGACTTTCTGACAGGTCGTAACGGAAAATGGAACGGCTGCGGATTTGACTGGATATTACAGCCTGAGAGCCTGACGAAAATTATCGAGGGCAATTATCTCGATAAAGCGAGCGCAACGGTCAACACAACAACTTATACACCAAGAAATTATGATGAGGAGTTTTAGCTATGAATAGTATTATTGATTCTATAATTGAAAAAGGCAATAGCAATACAAAGGACAGCGATTATGTGAAAGACGGAATTCTGCATTGCGGAGTCTGCAATCAGCCAAAGCAGTGCGTAAAGGAATTTCCGACAGGCAGCGGTACAATGCGGAAGTTTCCGATAATCTGCCAATGCGACGTTGACGAGGAAAACGCCTTTCAGGAGCGTATGCGCCGACAAGAATGGGAGGACTACGTCAGGCGGCTTTACAATCAGGGACTGACCGACAGAGCGTACTTAAAAAATACTTTTGAAAACGACGACAACCGCAACCCCGGGCTGACCGACTTCTGCAAGAAATATGTTGCAAGCTGGAACAGGCAGAGGGAGCACAACAACGGTGTGTTATTTTACGGCGGCACAGGCGGCGGCAAGAGCTTTTATGCCTGCTGTATTGCCAATGCTCTGCTCAAAAGCGGCGTGAGAGTGCTTGTAAGCCGACTGTCTGACCTTGTCAAAAATCAGGTCAATAACGATATACCTGCTGTCAATTTAGATTCCTTTGACTTGATTATCCTTGACGATCTGGGCGTTGAAAAGGCAACGCAGACGGCGTACAACATAGTTGACGATATTTACAGAAAGGCAATTCCGCTTATTGTTACGACTAATCTGTCGCCTGCGGAGCTGAAAAATCCCGACAGCCTTGAGAAAGAACGGATATACAGCCGGGTGCTTGAGATGTGCTGTATAACAAAAAAGACAGACGTAAAAATCAGCCGCCTTGAAATTGCAAAGGAAAAGAGCAGACAGGCACACGAGGATTTGGTTTTTGATATTTAATACTAATACCTAATAAAAAGCAGACAATCTTTGCGGTCTAATTTCCGCAATACTGCGTTGTCGTCCTTGCAAGGCGTCAGCCTTGCGGCGTCCTCCGCCTTGTCTTGCGAAAATTATCCTCGCAAATATAAGTCTACTTTCCATCAGGAATTAGTATAATTACCATTATTTATACCGTTAAAATACTTTACGACATTCCTCCGAATATATATTTTATCAGCATACCTATAGAGGGCTTGGTTTTTGCAGAAAATGTATCTGTGAAGAATATCCTGGAGTCAATATCAAGGGCATTCCATTTTTTCAGAACACTTTCAGGCACACCGGGATGTGATGTTGTGTAATAGTTAAGCGGAAAGGTATTTTCATAAAAATTAGCCAGACCGGGCTCGCCTGTGGCGTGGAGCGGTGAACAGCCTCCTGTGTAAATCTCGTAGCAGAGAACACAAAGAGAGAATGCGTCGGTTTCCTGCGTGCGGATATATGCAGGCAGCTTGTCGGGTGTTTTAATGCTCAGCTTTGCAATCTTAGGCGAAGATGCTTTCGGTCTGTAGCAACCGCTTGCATAGTAAAGATTATTGTGGCTCACCTGTGCAGAATCGATGTCGCAGAAGAAGATTTCACCGAATCGGTTTATTAAAATGTTGTCGCTCGATATGTCGGAAAGCACCATACCTCTCAGATTTAATTCAAGGACCACGTACAGCAGGGTTTTAAAAATCTCGCCTGCTTTTTCAGCAATAACCTTCATATAGGAGCGGTTTTTAAAGGCTTCGGTAAGCGTTACACCATCTGCCTTTTCCATTGTGTAACCGAAATCTGAGTTGTAATCAACAGATTCCTGAGGAAACAAAACATAATGGTTAACACCCGAGGGCTTTTTTCCTTCCTTGATAAGAAGAGAAATCTTCTCTGCCTTTATATTGGTTGTTTTGTAGCTGTACAGCTTGAGCAGAGTGTCGTTGCGTTTAAACAATACGCCTTCTCCGCCCTTGGTATATAAGCTGTATTTCCTGCCGTTGACGCTCACTTCGCCTGTGTCAGGATATGTAATGGGTGAGGGCTTTTTTTCGTTGATGTCACCTGCGGAATTTTTCATTGATAAAATAAAGCTTTTGCGATGATTGAGGTCTTTGCCCAGAATGCTGTAGGTCAGGCTTCTTCTGTCCTCATCGGGATAAATAACTGCGCTGTCGGAATAGAATACACTCTCAAAATACTCAATGGCTTTCAGCCTGTCGGGAACTATGAAAATAAATCCGTTAAGCTTTGAATTGTACTGTGACGGCACGACGTTAAGATTTTTGTCAACGGTAATGAAGTTATCGTATGCAAGATTGAGAAGCTGTACGGACTTTTTGTAAAACAGACCGTCGGGAAACTGCGACAGAAGCTCAAGCTCGCAGAATGTGTATTGGCTGATGAGCGGTCGCACGTGCTTTATAAGCTTTTTCGCAGTGCGGTCAACGGGAGCTGTGACGGAGCAGGCGTCGAGAACAATTTCTGCTCCGTATAAGGCAGGCTCGTTAGTCCTTAAATCTTTTGCCGCCTTTAGAAACTCCTTCAGAGGGATTTTGCAGATTGATGACGGTTTCATTAGCTGACTTCCTTTCTTTCTTTTTCTCATCACTGTGTTTTTTCTTCTGCTGTCTGGCTTTTTTGCGTTCAAAAATACCCGGCTTTTTCATATAAATATTGAGATTGTTGATGAAAATATTGCCTCTGTCGGGAGAAAAAATATGCTCCAGCTTTTCTGCGTCGATATCTGTACTGATATTCAGCGAGAGCGATTCAATAAAGCGTACAAATTCTGTATCGTGAGTCTGCAGGGAAACCGTGTTGTCGGTCTGATTTGCCGAGTCGCCGTATTCAGATGAAGTATTCTCCCTGATAAGCAAAATTACCGAGCAGTCGTCTGATACAACAGTGGGGTCTTGTTTGTCGTATCCCGAGAACAGACAGTTGTACAAATCAAAATCTTCATTTATGTCTTCGTTGACAAGCGCAGGCACAAGCTTTTCGGTTATTGTCGAATTGCTCAGAAATTTGTTAAGACCGTCCGAGGAAAGCAGGATACCGTCAAAAGCCTTGTTATAGTAGGTGATTCTGGTGTGGGAGGAAGCGTCGGAGCTTGTAGCAAAGTAAGTTCTGTTAAGCATTTCACCGATGTTGTCGGGCTTTGAAAGAAAGCTTGCGGATTTTTTGCTTTTGTCGCAGACGCAGATGAATCCGTCGCCTATGTGCAGTGCGACAATCTCCTGCTCGTCCTTGACAAAACAGCAGACGAGCGTTGCAGAGAAAATACTGTGCGGCAGGTCTGAGTCACGGCAAAGCTTGGATATCAATGTATGAGTGATTTTGCTTATCAGGCTTTTAAGCTTTTTTTCGTTTTCTCTTTTAAGCAGGGTATTAAGAATTTTGTCCAGAGAAAGTTCTGACATCTCGGGCAGGTATGTTTTCAGAATTTCATAGTCTGACAGCGCAGTCGCAAGACCGTCGGTAACTGTGTAGGCTCCCAGAGCCGAGAGCGGGGCGCTTCCGGCGCCGTCAGACACGGCGGCAAATAAAATGTTGTCGGTAAGTTTGCGGCAAACAGCGGCATCGTCACAACGTTTGTTCTTTGTAATATGAGAATAACCTGTTTTTGTTGCAGTGTAGTAATACATACGTTCCTCCTAAATTAATAATAATGTGTTACGTTTGTTATTGTGGTGTACATTACCTCGGCGAGCTTTTTCTTGAAAATCTCTCTGCTTGAGGCAATGAAAACTCTTTCGGGATAATGGGTAAGCTGCTGAAGCTCCTGTTTCGAGGCACTGCCGAGCATTCCGTCAAGCGCACACGCAAAGAAGTAGAGCCTGTCAAGACCCATAGGCGGCAGTTTTTCGTAGGACTTGATTTTTATCTCTGCCTCACGGTATTTGCGCAGGTTCTGCTGAATCTCATTTTCACTCTGACCGCCGTATGTTTTGCCGTCCGAAATGAGAAAAACCGTTCCGGGATAAATTTCGTGACTGCTTGTTTTCTGCTGAGCCTTGAGTTTTTCATACAGTGACATAACATCAGCTACCGATTCCAGCAACGCCTGACCTGTTCGGGTGTAACCGTACGCTTTCGGGAATGGAATTGATTCGATATCCAGTTCATTTATGTCCGTAAACGGGACTATCACCTGATGGTACGAAGAGAACACGCTGATTGAAACCAGAATTTTCAAACCCAAGGGGTTTTTGAGTATGTACAGAGATTCCTTTATAAGCTTTACCATATCGTCAAGGAAATTCTGTACGGAGCCTGATACGTCGAGGACAATTCTGAGCATTTTTACGGAATTGACTGATGTATCTTCATCAACATCAATCAGACTGCCCTTCTTTTTTGTTGTGAAATCGGTTTCGAAGTTTGCTTTGTTTAATTTTCTTACTTTCATAATTATTCCTCCTGAATTTCAAAAATCTTAACCGTTCAGGTCTGATAATAATATAACTGCTTTGTTAAAGCGGATTTCCATAGGGGGGATTTTTGTTGCTCGTTTGCTTTATAAACGCTTTGTCAAGCCTGTCAATACTGCCGAAGCGGTTTTTGTTGTTGAGCGAAATAAAGGTGTCTTTGTCAATCTTTCCCTGCTGAAACAGCTTTGCGGCAACCCGGAACGCCTGGGTGTAAACCTCTGCCGCCTCAATAACATAATGGTACTGCTCATTTATGTATCCGTAAGCCAGCATAGCGGGCGGATATTTGTGCTCGGCACTTCTTTTGAGGTAAATCATATAGGAACTGTCGTCGTTTTCCATTAAAATTTTTGCCTTGAGAAAGTCTGTAATCGGGTGCTCAATTCCCTCAAGCTCGGACATAGCTTTTTCGTATTTACCCTTTTCAATATGTATTTTTGCTTTTGTGATATGATTTGATAAGCTGAAAAGGTCAGTTGGCTCTGCTCTTTCGGTTTCAGCCTTGTTATACTTATTCGGAATGTACGCTGATGCCTGCTCAGACTGTTCTTTATCAGCGTAGCCGGCGGCTACATACTCTTTTTTACTTATGCGTGAATTGATGTTATCGGAAAAATCCGCAGTGTCTTCCGGAACAGGTGTTTTTCCTCTGCTTTTTTTCTGTGTAGGAAAGGAGTTAATCGGCTTTAAGGTGTTGAGCAATTCCACTGCCGACTGAAATCTGTCCGCTATATTAAAGCTCATCGATTTGTTAACAATATCGCAGATGAATTTGAAGCTTTCGTCTAAGAACTGCAAAGGCTTAAGCTTTCTTTTCTGTTCGATGAGAAAGCTCGTGCTGACAGGGTTATTGCGACTGTCATATGTAATGAGTTCGTCTGTGCGCTGAAGAATCAGTGCTCGTGCTGTGGCACCCAGCGAATAGATATCGGAACGCTTTGCGTTTTTGCCCTCCAACGCTTCAGGAGAGGCAAAATATTCTGTGCCTGCAAAGGTGTTGGTCGGCCCGAGCGTGTCATTTGTAATAATTGAAATACCGTAGTCAATGAGAATAAAGCGACCGTTTTTTATCATAACGTTATCAGGCTTTATGTCCTTGTGATTGTAGTCGATATGGTGCATTTCAACTAACGACTCTGTCAGCTCGGTTAAAAACCTGAGCCAGAAGTCAGCGTCTGCGTCTGACGGAATGTGCAGAGGCTCCAACAGCTCCATAACCAGAACATACACCTTATGAGTGTCGTCGTCATAAATTGCAGAGTTAACGGTAAGCTCGAACAAGTCAAACGGCTCGGGAAACTTGTCGGGTGCTGCACAAAAAAGCCTTTTCATTGTTTCAAATTCAGCCTGTACCTCATCAGGGGTGCTTTCAACAAAGACTTTGGCGCATCTTTTTCCGCCCCAGAAGCCTTTTTTGACGATGATTGTTGATGCACAGCCGCCTGAGCTTATCTTATCAACAAAGACGTATCCTGCATTTTTCAGCTGTTTTTTCAGGCTTGATAAACTGATGGTAGAAATATCTTTCATCTGTAATCCCTCCGTAATTTATGTTTTGTTTACAGCATAATAATAACACAGATTTTTTTCGTGAAATCAAAGGAGGGAAAATGGTGGTTTGTAAATTTTCCCCTTCAAAAATGTCGAAAAAATATCTGATACAATTATCACAGATATTTCGGAACAGAAGTTGCTTTTGGAATATCTGCAATAAAAATCAAGGAGGATGTAATAATGGCCGAGTATTACCAGATTACTCACAGCGGCAACTATCACCGTGAAACCGGACTTGAATGTCAGGACTTTACAGCGGTAAAGCATATCGGAGCAAACAGCGTCATAGCCGTAGTACTTGACGGATGCAGCGGAGCTGTATTCGGAAAACTGGGTGCAGTCACGGCGGGCACGGCAGTTACCGATTATTTTACCGACTGCTCTGAAGCAGACATTGATTCTATGGACGAAACCGATTTCGGCAATATTGCATTATGTATTGCCCGCAATTCCGTTTTTAAGCAGAGCAAAAAAACGGGTATTGATGTTGAAGAGTTTTCAACAACAATGCTCGCTGTGCTGGTTCACAAAAATAAAATTTTTACTGCTCATATCGGCGACGGATTTATAGCGGCTGTTGACAGATACGGCAAAACTCATATTTTGTCAGAGTCGGCAAACATTGATGATGACTTGTCCAGAACCTACTTTATTACGGACAGAGACGCATTAACTCATCTTGTATGCAGAAAGTTCAAAAGAAAGTATAACAATGTCTTTATTTCTACAGACGGATTTGAAAAGGCTATGTCAGACGGAGATTACTCCTATATCAAAGAGGCAATTTCAAATCTTAGCTTTGCCGATGTAAAAAACAACTATGAATTAAGTCACTTTCTGAAAGGTACTATCGAGGCTTCGGCTCCCGAAAGACTGGAAGACGATTTAGGAATAGTCTGGCTCGTAGACCTGATGAAGGACAAGTACGTGACAAAAGTAAAAGATGATTCGTTTGAATGTACAGTTGTATCTTCAGGACGCAGTTCTGAAAGCTGGAATCTTTCTTCCGTTAAAAAAAGAAAAAAAGTAATCACAATTAAACTTAAAAAAATCTGAAACCTGTATTCAAACAGGGGAAATTAAAATTGGAGGATAACTATGGAAAACTTCTTATCAACTTTAGCAGTACTCTTTGTAATCGTAGTGGTAGCGGCTATAATTTACTTTCTGTTTATCAGAGACCGCAAAAAATCAGGAGACAGAAAAAAATTCGAATTTACTATTCCCTCTTTTAATTCGAAATCACACAGAAACGAAACCGTCATTAAGCGCAGAAGAGTTCTGACAATGAGCGTCAGCAGTACAGGCAGAACCTATGATATTGAAAAAATACCGGAAGCCGGACTGCTTGTCGGCAGGGAAGATGACAGAGAAGAACTGCTTCCCGAAAGACTTAGAGCAAACAAGCTTACTGTGGATTCAGCCTATAACCATCTGTCCCGCAAAAGCTTTACGATTGCAAAAGATGACCATGGATTCTTTTTGAATCCACATAAAGAATGCAGCAACAACGTGGCATTAACGCCGGACGGCGACCCTGTTAATAAGTCCATTCCTATTGAAAACGGCACTACTATTTACATAGGTGACGAGAAGATTACATTCAGTATTCCAAAAGCCGGAGAATCAGCTCAGGAACAGGTACAAAGAACGGTTGTAAGACGTATCGTTTAGAATACGGAGGTCAGGACTATGACTAAAAAATATATTGCAGATGTTCTCAGAAAAGCAGATTTTTGCAAAGCATTGCAATATTTCGCAGGTACCGCAGTTATTGCCTTTGCATTTGCTGTTCTGCTTCTGGTGAGAACAGAAGCAGGATTCAACGCTTATATGGGCTGCCTTATTCCGTTTCTGGCTGCATTTGCTGTTTATTACGTGTATGCAGCTTTAATCAGAGCAAATATGATAATGGTATTTGTTGTCAGCTACATAACGGTCTGCTCGCTGTCGCTTATGTCAGTTATTGCTCCCTCAAGCCTTTCAAAGCATATATTCGCTATGTATGCCGCAATAGCAATTTATGCCGTAATTAAGGTACTTGTCACAAAGGTCAGGTGTAAAAAGCTGTTGCTGTGGCTTGTCATCATTATGAATGCGCTGATATATGCAGTTCTTATGCTTCAGCCGCCGAGTGAAGATTTGGATTATACCAGAGCGTGGCTGGTTATAGGCGGAATGACGTTTCAGCTTACAGAACTGATTAAAATTCTGGCTGTATGCTTTCTTGCTCTTTTATACACTGCAAACTTGAATAACAAACAAAGACTTGTGTTTTTGGATGTATTTCTTTGCATAAACATCGGCGGCTCGATTCTGATTGCCGAATTTGGTTCTCTGCTTGCACTTTTGATTGTGCTGTTTGCGGGAGTATTCGTTTTTGAAAACAACAAAAAGATTTTTCTGTTATTCTTTTTAACGCTATTAGGTATTGCATTGTTGGGAATTGCAGCATTATTGTTACTCAACAGCATTTTTGGTACGTCGGAAGACAACATAATTCAGTATGTAATCAATCGTTTAATCACCCGATTGACAGGCAGCGGTGACGGATATCAGATAGGACAAGCTTTGAAGGCTATCAGCCACGGCTCTGCCTTTGGCAGCTTTAATATGGTGGAAATCCCTGCTCACAGCAATGACTTTGCTTTTGCTTCCCTTGTGCAGTGCTTAGGTGCTTGTATAGCCGTAACCTTTCTTATTGCCTTTGTGGCTCTTGCTTATCTGACTTACCGCTGTGTGTCTGTAGATAATAAAACAGGCGGATTTGACGGAAAAGCGTCGGTTGTATCGGTTTTGTTTGTCACGTTCCAGAGCGCAATTATTATTCTCGTAAACCTTGGGCTGTTCCCGATTACGGGTATCAACTGCTTCTTCCTGAGCAGCGGCGGTGCATCTCAGATTGTTTCATATACATTAGCGGTATTTGCCTTTTGCGGCTCAGGCAGAATAAGTGAATATATATCAGAGAGAAAGGAGGATTTCTTAAATGAAGCAGTCCGTAAGGTTTAAAATCGTTTCAATATTTGCGGTATGCATATTTATGGTTACAATAGTAGCCACCATATCAAAATCGGGAGTCCTGCCGATAAATTCCTACGATTCAGCGGCAGTTGAAGATTACAGGCAGGACGCAGAGGACGAGATAAAGTACAACACTGTAATCTGCGGTGATTTCTCCGATTGCAACGGCGAAATCATTCAGAAGAATACCGAGCCGAGAGAAAACGGAATACTGCCCGATGAATATGCATATATCGTTGGCTACAGCTCGGAAAATTACGGCAGGTTCGGTCTGCACAGCTCCCAGTTTGATGTTCTGTATGATGACGCAGGCAACGGCAAAGGCAAATCGATAAAGCTGACCGCAGATAACGGTTTGCAGTATCTCTGTACAGAATTGTTTAAGGGAACAGACGGTTCTGCGGTTGTTATGGAGCGTCACAGCGGAAAGATAAGGGCGTTGGTTTCAACAGATAATGAAATGGTTTTTTCGGTCAACGATTTAACAAATGAAAAAATGGCTGAATATAACAGCGTTGAGGGCTTATGGCTCCCCAAATACAATATCAATGAACAGCCCGGCAGTGTAAGCAAGCTATTCAGTTGTGCCTGTATTCTTGAAAGCGGAAATGAAAATTTTACGTATAATGATGAAACCGGAATTATCTATTACAATGAGGGAGAAATCAGTAATTGTGATGGTGAAATAATGGGTATGCTTGACCTTAAAAAAGCAGTCCTAAAGTCCTCAAATGTGTATTTTGCTATGGCTTCAATGCAGGTTGACCGAGCTACGATACAAGCTATGATGAAAAAGTTTATGTTCAATCAGGATATTGACTGTGATTTTGGGGTTGTAAAAACGGACTATAATCTTGGTTCATACAGATATGACCGTGCGTCAGCTTTTTACGGTCAGGGAATGACGTTGTTCTCGACGGTTACGCTGGCAATGTTGACGCAGGGAGTGTGTGACGGTACTATCTACAAGCCTCATATTATTGATTCCGTTTACGATGAAAATGAATCATCGGTAAAAGTTTTCAGCCAGACCGAGGAAGAAGTATTGTCCGAAAATGTAGTAAGCGCTGATACTATGACAAAGCTGGACAGCATTTTGCTTGAGGCTGCCGAAAATTACGGTATACCTGCTGAAATGAACATCAGGGCTAAGACAGGCACTGCCGATCTTGTAAATCTTGCAAACAAAGCCGCTATATGCAGTTATAATGATGACTATATAGTAGTTATTTCCGAAACCAATACGGATAAGTTCGGTGCTAAGCTTACTGATAAATTAATCCAGATTTACGACTACCTGACATAAAGAAAAGTCCGGTCTGTACCGTACGTGAATTACGATACAGTCCGGACTGCATAAACTGCTGAAATTTTTCGGGTAATGCATCAACGGAGTCGGTTCTGAATAATATATGACCTGTTTCGAAATTTATAGGCAATAAAAGATATA
This sequence comes from Ruminococcus sp., assembly GCA_051893995.1. Classification (GTDB taxonomy): domain Bacteria; phylum Bacillota; class Clostridia; order Oscillospirales; family Acutalibacteraceae; genus Ruminococcoides. The sequence goes on along the minus strand of JBJFHX010000028.1, from coordinate 10,900 downwards.
ATTTCTAAACAATATTGCCAAAAATTGTCAAGTATGTTATAATTAACACCATGAAATTATTTATGAGGTGTTGTTATGTTGTACGGTGCAGTTGAAACGAAAAAGATGGAAAAATTGCAGAAGAATATTCAGAACGATTTTCTGACGATACTTTGTAAAACTGACTTTTACAACCTGCTTGACGCCTGTGAAGCTACAGAGGATATGTCAAAAAAAGTTCAGTTAGTTAACGAAATTGAAAAAAAGCTTGACGCACTGAACGTAGCCTACGATGTAAATGCAGAAATTAACAATAAAATCAAAAGATACAAGGTTCTTGTTGCGGCACTGGATATTCCCGAAACGACAGACGGTCTGGAAGAAAAAATCTGGGATGAGATTCATAATAATTATTTGTTGTTTCCAAGTGCAGAACAATATATTGCCCGAATCGTAGACGAGCTGGGAGATCCCGGATTTGCAGACGATACTCTGCGCGTCAGAATACTCAAGCAATTCAAAAAATACCTCAATGTAAAATCGGACAGCCAATACTTTAACAGAGAAATCTATTCAAGAAAGTTAGAATCAATGCCCTATGAAGCTATTAATGATTCACTGTTTGATGAAATAAAATATGAAATCTCGGTTGATGATGAAGTATTGCTGATGTTAGAAGTGTACAGGGAAATTCTGGTTTTCAGTAACAAAGAGAGGGAAACTCTGTCAGATTTGTTGTGTCAGGATAATATGTTTTCTGAAAATCCCGAAGAATATGCTGATTTGCTTGCGGAAACGATTAAGCAGAATCCGTCAGATGATGAAACACTCTTAAAGATTAAAAAGCTGATTGAGAATAATCTGAGCAGGAATTTTGAAAGCCTTCAGGAAAACTGCATTGTACCCGATAAAAATTTTGACAAAAAGCTTGAAAAAGAAAAAGCTGATTTAGATAAATTCAGAAAAAAGTCTCCTGAGTTTAAAATCAAAACATTCATAAAGACGTTTTCCGATGACGGATATAATTTTTTGTCGGAGAAAAGCAAAAAACAGTTAAACAGAATAATTACCGCATTTGCCGGTGAGGGTAAAAATGATAGCCTGTCTGCCTTAACGGAAAACTACAAAGACTCAAAGGAATTGAAGGAGATTTATGAGTTTGTTTTAAATCTGATGAATAGCAATAATGATAATCTGGAAAACTATATTTACCGTATTGAGGAGAAGTCTGATTACAGGAAACGGCTTGAAGAATTTACAAAAATATTTACCACAAATGACCTGCTTGATTTTAAAAAAGCCGACCAAAAAGTTCTGGCTGAAAAAATATTATCTTTTAAAAAATATGCCGATATTGCAGACGTGCTTGTCCTTGAGCTGATTTCAGAGGTATCAAAAGTCAATCAGAATAGGGGACAGGGTCTGTTAAAGCTTACATACCGACAAATTAAAAGGAATTTTCAGAGCTATATTAATAATTCAGACAGCTCTTCCGATAAAAAGCTGATGTTTGTTTATTCCGACTTATGCAGAAAAAGCTATATGGAAAGCATAAAGTATTTCAGACAAATTATCGGAAGCTTAAACGAATTTAAATTTTCGGACAGCAGTAAAAGGCAGTTCCGTGGCTTTTTTAAGGAGATTAAGCCTGAATGGGGAGATACGGAAATTCTGGACTATATTATCAGTATGCAGTGGAAGAATGTAGACGGCAGAATATTTGAAATTATCAGAAGTGAATATGATAATTGCCCGTTTGCAAAAACCGCTGAGGAAAACGGTGAACTTACGATTGATAATATGACAGAGCGTATAATAGCTTCCGGTCATCATTTGTCTGACGGCGTAAGGAGCGGGCTTATTGATTTAATAATCGGATATGATAACAAATTGATATTCCGTCTTATTGATAATGCTGTAAAGGCTGATAAAAAGCTTGAAACACAAAAGACATATGAAATCAGTCAGAAGTTCGAGGAAATTTATATCGAAACTTATAACGAGCGATGGGAGAATTCCGAAAAATACAGGAAGTATCATAAAATTAAAAATGAATACAACAGTAAAATCACCGAAAAGAAAAAAACATTCAGCGACAACAAATTTAACAGATGGTTTATCCGGAGTGATAATTTAGCAAAAGGAAGGTTCGGGAAAAGCAGAGCAATCAAGAAACCGTTGTATTATTTTGCCTTTGCGTTTAATATGAAATACTACAGCAGTACCAATCAGGAGGATTATGACAAACAAAAGGATATAAAAAAGAGATTATTTGAGGATTATTACAGCGATAATCTTATATCCTTTTTATCGGCTGAACCATCCAAGGAAGTGGAAGCCGAGCCAAGCGGTTACAGCATTAATTTTAAAAACTTTGCCGAGGTGATTTATCTTTATTACCTTAATAAAGAGGGCTTGACGCCGGCAGAAAAGCTCAGTTGCGCGGAGAATGTTATTAATAAAATCAAAAAATCTGAAAGCGGCAAAGGCAGGAATTACAATACTGAATTAACGAAAGATTACCGCATAAAAGTAAACGATGAGGTTTTCAGACTTGAAGAAGGTGAGCTTGAAAATTATATTACAGATAATTTTTACTGCGACGACAAATATATGAAAAGTAATCTGGGTGCGCTCGAAATTTCAGATGAACAGAGAACAGCTTTTGAGGAATACACAAAAATAATTGATGAAATCAACAAAACACATACTGCCTTTTGTAATGACAACGGATATTACATACGGTATTACGAGGACTTTGACTTTATAGTTCTGCCCGAGCCCTACAGCTCTGACGATAGGTTCTGCAAGCTGATAGACAGAATAAAGCTGAAGATAAAAACAGACGAGGTCTTAAAGGTTAATGATAATGCCCATATAACACGGACTAAAATGATTGCGGCATACTACTATCTGTATTGCTATAAATGTCTGAGCCGTCAGGACAATATAAATACGGGACTTGACAGGATATACAGTGATTTTAAGCTTGGATTAAACGATATTCTCGAAAAATCCGGTTATCAGAAAATAAGTCCGAAAAATATTTTTGACAGTGTCATTATAATTTTTGCCTACTGTAAAATAAACGATATTTTCTGAAGAATTGTTCTGTTGTGTTACGGGCGCTTTATATTTAAGTCAGACAACGGTTAAGCTTGAAAAGGAGATTTTATGAATAAGTACAGGAAAAATATGAAACTGATAAACGACGCTGATTCCGGCGAAAGAAAAAAGGTTATCTTTCTTTGCAGAGACGGAATTTCTGACAAAAACGGTTCAAAGGGTAAAGCTGAGAAATTCATAATAAAAGGCGTTATCGGGGAAGGCGGTTCCTGCGTCTGCTATGATGCGGTGGAGGACGTTGAGAAAAAGTCGGGTAATCTTAAGGAATTTTATCCTCTTAATCCGGATTCAAGGGATTACAGCTTCGGACTTAAAAGAACAGCGGAAAACCAGCTTGTTCCTGCGGAGCCGTTTTCGGAGCTGGCAGTACTTTTTGAAAAAGCAAAATCAGATTTTATTTCTTCCTACAGAATGTTAAGAAAAATAATGGAGAACAGAGGATTGAACGCTGATTTCAAGTCCTTCATTCCGGATTTTTGCATTTACCGAGGCTGTGATATTAACGGCAATGTAATTGAAAATTCTACTGTATATATCTGGACGGAGAATCCTGACATAGAAACCTTTGACAAATATATTGCAAATGTCCGCAAAAACGTAAAAAAAGCTCCTGAGCACAGCCTGTTCGTAATTCTGAATTCAATTCTTTCGCTGACTGAATGTATTGATATACTGCACGAGCAGGGACTTCTGCATCTGGATTTAAAACCGAGCAATTTCGGCATTTTAAAAAGAGGAAAAAAATTACTTACCGACAGCGTTTCGCTGTTTGATGTCAATACTATTTATTCGCTTAAAAGCCGATTTTCTTCTTTGTCTGGCACAGAGGGCTTTATGGCGCCCGAGGTTGAAGAGGGAGAAGCAGACAGCAGAAGCGACATATATTCTATCGGCTGTACCCTGTTTTCTTCAATAATAATAACCGACGAAATTTGTAATACGGGATATTCAAGAGAATATTTCGGCAGAATACCTGAGTTTGTTGAGAAATCCCGTCTGATACAGGCGTCAGAAACAAACAGCAACATTTTTTTACAATACGAATTATCAAATATTCTTACAAAGTGCCTTGAGGTATTACCTCGTTTCAGATATCAGAGCTGTAAAGAGCTTATCAGGGATTTAAGAAAAGCATTGGTATATCTTCTGCCGTCCGAATATAAGGACGATGTTGTTTCGGGTCAGAAACTGGAGCTGAGAAAATTTGAGGCTTTGCTTGATAAGAAAAAGTCTAAAAATTCAACCACAGCTTTAGAGTATCATTTGTACAAAAAGCCTTTGTACGAATTCCTGCCCGAAAAAGAATATACGCTTAATATCCTGATAATCGGCTTCGGAAATTATTCTCAGAGATTTCTGGATTACTGCCTTCAGGTCGGACAAATGTACAGAATCAGGCTGAATGTTAAGGTTGTGTCGAATGAAATTGAACGAGATAAAAAAATATATCTCAGAGCAAGACCCTTGCTGAGTGAATTTTTTAATATCAACGGTATGAATAACGACGGCGAAACCTACGGCGATATATCGTTTGTAAAAACCGAATTCAAATCGGACGACAGCAGAGATTCAATGAAGTACAACGGCGAGCAGATAAAAAGGGTTGTCGGAAATGAACAGATGCACTACATTTTTATCGCAATTCAGAATGATTCGCTGAACAGAAGGCTTGCCGATTTATGCGTGCAGACTTGCAGAAGCTGTTCGGTAAATTTTGCCGTTGAGAATAAAAAGTCTATGGGCAATACCAAAGCAAATCCGGTATTTATTGATGAGGATATTTCAAAGGAAAAATCCTGTAAGGAGCTTGAAAGAATGGCATTTAACGCCCATCTTGTATGGTGCGGTCTGAATGTGGATTTTGAGAAGGAAAGGGCAAAGTTCAAAAATCCGTATAACTATTATTCTTCGGTTTCCAATGCGATATCGGTTCAGTACAAGCTTTACAGCATAGGAATTGATATGAAAAACTGCCTAAGTGCGGCGGAGAAATTCAGGGAATGTATCGGGAACGATAAAAGCCTGCGAAATGAGCTTATAGCCGTTGAGCACCGCAGATGGTGTGCTGAAAAAATATGCGAGGGCTATAAATGCAAGGAAGATTTTGATGACAGCGCCGAAAACGGCACAAAGGACGAAAAGAAAAAACTGCATATGTGTCTGGTAAAAAGCTCATCAAAGCAGACTTTAAAGGAAAAGTTTTCGGGTATTAATAAAAACAAATGGGATACTGCGCCGAAAAATGAAATTGATGAGTTAGACCCTTTGGATAAGGCGTCGGTATATCTTCACCGTGCGTATAAAAAGAAAGCGCAGGAGGTTAATTATCACGAATTACTTTCAGGTACATATCCGCTGAGAATTAAAGAATTGATAAAGAATAACCGAGAAGCAGATATAGCGTTTTCCGAGTGGATTGCCTGTATGAATCTGATAAGCAACGGAAATACGCAGCAGACCTATACATACAAAACTCTTAAAAGTGTATTTGAAGATACCCTGAAAAGCTTTGACAAAAAGACGAAACAGGAAATACAGGCTATAATAAATATTATGGATTCAAAGTTTGATTCCGTGCTGAAGAGTACGGAATATAAGGACTATAAGCAGATTGACGCTGAGCTTGTGGATTATATTCCGTTTATTCTGACGTACAGGGAAGATTTGAATTTAGTTATACCCTTCTCTGTCGGAAATAACACGCAGATATTCGGAAATTTCGCCTCAGCTTCCGTCATCAATCCCAAAACTGTCACATACCTCTGTCATATAAGTAATTCAGACGAGGTGGCGGAATTTGAAAAGGCTGTAATATATGTGGTTAATCTTTTTGATAAACAGCATCTCAGACTTAAATCAAAGATAAGCCTGATTTTAAGCTGTAACAAAGACAGCGGATTGGAAAAAACAATTAAAGAGCTGGTACAAAGGCTGAAACAGGCATATAGCGCAAGAATAACAGGAATAAAGGTTTTCGCCGTAGCGTCAAATGATAAAATAGCCGGCGTATTTGAACAGGAATTGCTCTCGAAATGTGAAACTGTTGCTGCGATTGAGCTTAATGAAACCAGGCTGTCCTATCTGCTTCTGGGAAGCGGAGTCTATAATAGATTTCCGTATTACAGATTTGATTCTGCAAATAAAACGTTCACTGAAACTCACGGCTGTGATTTCCTTAAATATATCAAAACATCTCAGCACCTGAAGGTTTCGGATATGCTTGCAATGAAAAACTCAAAGGGAAAAAGGGAGATGATTCCTGAATTCTATAAGGAGTACAACAGCCTGTGGAAGGACGTTTACGGTAAAAATCCGTTGGCGTGGAAAATGATGTGTGAGCTGTTGTCTGCTGTGTCAGATAAAAACGATTTGCTTGCAAGCTTTAACATTGATAATAAAAATGAAAGCTATATTGAATTGTCATACATTATTCCGTCATTTGCATTCAACTCTGTCAATAAGATATTTGTGTTTTTGCGCAATGATGCGGAGCTGATTGCAGACACATCGGAAATCAATTATTATACAACAGATTCATTTGAACTGAAAATATCTGCACCTGCCGTTTACAAGGATAAATTTGATTCAATGTTCAGTAATCCGTATATTTTTATGAACAGCGATGATATTGACTTATTTACGGATAATAAGAAAATAAAAATAGTTTTCAACAGTCTTATTGTTGAAAATGTTTCGATGAATGATTACTCCGATTTTGAAAAGTATGACGGACTGATTAACGGCGTGATAAAAAAGCTTGTCCGCAAAGGCTTTATTACCGGATATAATGAAGAAATAAATAACGGCGTCAGAAGCTTTGGCTTTACCTATGCAACAAGGAGCATTAAAGAACTGATGACTAATGCAGGCAGATTGCTGGAAATCTATGTTTACCACAAATGTCTTGAAAATCATATATTTAATGATATAGCCGGAAGCTATGAGATATGCTGGAATAATACCGATGTAAAAAGTGAATTTGACTGCATTTTAACAAGCGGATACAGAAGCCTTTTTGTTGAATGTAAGTCAAGAAATGTGATTGAAAAGGATTTTTATTTTAAGCTTTCCACGCTTGCAAAGAAATTCGGAATTAATGCGCAGGCTGTATTAATTGCTGACACAAGAGATAAAAACCAGAATGTGAAAAAGACAAATGAAATACAGATTTTACGAGGGGATATGTTGGATGTAATTACAATTACCGATGCAAAAGAAATTGATGATATCGGAAATACCCTTGCAAAAATCATTAAAAGCAAACATTAAAAGAAAATTTACAGTAAAAGGAGCAAAATTATGTATAAACCGCAACCGATAGATACAAGTGATATTAAGCTTTCGGAAGATATGCTTGCCTTAACCGAAAAGCTTGCCGAAAACACCCACGATGTCTGGGCAAAAGGCAGAATTGCAGAGGGCTGGACATACGGTAAAGCGAGAAATGACGAATTAAAGCAGACACCGTGCTTACTGCCTTACGACGAACTGCCCGATTCGGAGAAGGAGTATGACAGAAATACAGCACTGGAAACCATAAAACTTATCATTAAGCTGGGGTACAGGATTGAAAAATAAACCTGATAAATCCGTAATTTTTTGGAGCAACGATATGCGTCAACAAAATGTTATAAAAGATTTCCAATAAATTCAAGAGGTGCAAAATGAAAAAAATAAAAATATTTTTAGGTTCATCAATATCGGAATTTGAAAAAGAACGAAATGAACTTGAGCTGTTTATCCGAAATATAAGCGACCGCTTTGAGGATAATTACAATATAAAAATTGTACCTCTTAGATGTGAGAATATGGATAATCATCTCCGCAGGGACGGAACACAAAATGCTATAAATGAAGAGCTTGTGCTTGACAGCGATATGTGCTTTTTCATTTTCTTTACTAAAGCAGGTGAATTTACTCAGCAGGAGTTTGAGGTTGCCTTTGAAAAATTCAGAAAAGACGGCAAACCGAAGATTTACATATATTTTAAAAATCTGAAAGACGGCGAGAAAGCTGAGGACTCCGTCAGAGAGTTTATGAACAGGATAGATAATGAGCTTTCCCACTATCACGGTACATTTGACCATATAGATACGATTAAATTAAGAATTTTACTCAATCTCAAATTGCAGGAAATGGACTTTGTTTCGGTTGAATTTGAAAACGGCAATTGTGTTGTGGACGGTAAGAACGCTCTTGATATATCTAACGTTTCCGAGTTTGCAAATAACGCCCTGTTACAACAGCTTCAGAAGGAACTTGCTGAGATTGAAGAAGAGTATTTTCAGATGAAACCGGTATATGCCAAGGGCGGTGCAAGCGAGTCCTTTTGCAGAAAATATGCGGAAACGGCTTCTAAAAGACAGAATTTAATTGATACGATAGAGGAGTTACAGAAAAATATTTTCAATATGTCCCTGCGAATCTGTAAGGATGAGGTGCACGGAGAAATTACCGCTCGCCAAAAGGAAGCCTACCGTCTTTTTGAGCTTGGCGATTATGAAGGCTGTATGTCCGTCCTTGATGCAGAAGAAATTGATAATGACTTTTTTGCCTTTGAAAAGCAAGAGGAGCAAAAGCTTAAAAAAAGAGCAGGTATTTATATAAAGGAACATAAAACCGCCATAGACATTCTGATGACAATGGTATATTACAAAAACAGGTTTAATGAAATAGAAGAACGTTATGATAAAATAGTTAAGGTCGCAGAAAAATATCTGGTTGAGCTTGATGTGATTTGTGATTATGCAATTTACTTGGAGAATCAGAATAAATATAAAAAGGCGCTTCAAACAGCACAGGAGCTTGAAAGTATTTATGATGATAATCCCAGCATAGCCAATAATTATGATAAATCATATCTTTATAACCTTTTGGGGTTAATATGCCGGGATATGAGTTCTATGAAAGATTCAACTGAACACTATTTAAAAAAAGCATTAGAAATCAGGGAAGAGCTTGTAAAAGAAAATCCCGACAGATTTAATGCTGATTTGGCAATTAGTTATAACAATGCAGGAGTATTATATAATGCTCAAGGTAATGCAGAAAAAGCCGAGTATTATTATAAAAAAGCAATAGAAATCAGGGGAGAACTTGTAAAAGAAAATCACGACAGGTTTAATTCTTATTTGGCAAAGAGTTATAATAATGCAGGAGTATTTTATGATGTTCAAGGTAATGCAGAAAAAGCAGAGTACTATTATAAAAAAGCAATAGAAATTTATGAAGCAATTGCAAAAGAAGATCCCGATAGATTTAATGCTGATTTGGCACAGAGCTATAACAATGCAGGAATATTTTATTACAATCAAGGTAATGCAGAAAAAGCCGAGTATTATTATGAAAAAGCAATAGAAATCAGGGAAGAGCTTGCAAAAGAAAATCCCGACAGATTTAATGCTGATTTGGCAATGAGTTATAACAATGCGGGAGCATTTTATGATAATCAAGGTAATGCAGAAAAAGCCGAGTATTATTATAAAAAATCAATAGAAATCTGGGAGGAACTTGCAGAAGAAAATCCCGACAGATTTAATGCTGATTTGGCAATGTGTTATAACAATTCAGGGGTATTTTATAATGATCAGGGCGATGAAGAAAAAGCAGAGTACTATTATGAAAAAGCAATAGAAATCAGAGAAGAGCTTGCAGAAGAAAATCCCGACAGATTTAATGCTGATTTGGCAAGTAGTTGTAACAATGCAGGAATATTTTATGAAAATCAAGGTAATGCAGAAAAAGCCGAGTACTATTATATAAAAGCATTAGAAATCAGGAAAGAGCTTGCAAAAGAAAATCCCGATAGATTTAATGCCAATTTGGCAGTCAGTTATTTTAACTACGCTTTATTTTCCGATGATAATCAATATCTTGACAAAGCATATCAGATTGCAAAACATTACCCCGATAATAGATATTGTAAAAAGATTATTGATTACGTTGAGGGTGACTAAAAACGCATTTATGATAAATATTTGTATTTGAAATGTAAAAGTTACGAATAAAGCTAAAATATCTTCATAACTTGATATTGTAATTTGAGAGTGCCTGAAATGATAATCTACCGAAAAAACAGAACCCTTGATTTTGAATTTTATAAGTGACACCCTTTGAAAATGAAATATTTCATTTGGTATAGAATTGGGATACTGATATATAAGTCAGTATCTCTTTTCTATTACAGGAAAAATCAAAATCGGGGAAGTGTGAATTAAATGAAACTTAAAATCATTACTGTGTGCGAAAACAAAATTAATAAAGAAAATAGTGAACTTAAACGGACTCTTATTAAAGCGGCAAAAGAGCTTGGCGATAAAATTATTCAATTCTATGAAAGCGGCGTAGGCTTTAATAATATTTATAACGCTGAAAATATCAAATACGACAAACACGGCGACTGCTTTTTTACATATAAGGCGCACGGAAAGAATAAAACGCAGTTAAGACTGCTTTATTCCTGCGTGCAGACTGACAACACCACATACATAATTGTTGTTGATTATATCGAAAAAAGAAAGACAGTCAATAGAGGACATAAGGACCATCTTGAAAAATTCTCAAAGTATGACGCAATGGACTTTAATGTGTTTTGCCGGCAGAACAATATCTGTTTATCGGTATAAACGTGGTTGTCAATAAAGAAGGCTGGTATCTATGTATCTTATTCAGGAACGTTATGAAAAGGCTATTGAGTATTGCAGGTAAGTTCATATTTCCTTTTCCAAAGGACAAAGCGTAATAAACCATAATTTAGCAAATTAACAATTAACAATGTACAATTTACAATTATGGT
>JBJFHX010000027.1:0-5777 GCA_051893995.1 Ruminococcus sp. | reverse complement strand
TGTGAAACAATTTATACATTATGGCGAACACAGTTCGCCGCTACAATATTATAATTTCATCTCTGCGGCAACGCCGCATATAAATAAATTCGGGCACTAAACTTTTGAACTATCGCAAACTATCCACTCGACCATAATTGTAAATTGTACATTGTTAATTGTTAATTTGCTAAATTATGGTTTAGCTTATCAAAGAGGAAACTATGTACTAAAATTTACAAAGTAATAATTGACGTATAAACTTGTTTTGTATGAATATTCAATAGCATTTGTTTATTAATTATGGTAAAATATTGTCTGTATCTTTTAAGATTAAAGGGGTAGACAAATGAAAAAATTATTATCGGTTTTGCTGGCGGTTTTAACGCTTACCGCTTGTATGACAGGCTTTCAGGTCAGTGCGGCTTCAAAAAATTACGGAGTTGAGGGCGACTGGAATTATTACATCCTTGATGACACAACGATTGGCATTGAAGGATATTGCGGAAAGGAAACGGAAATTACAATTCCGTCTGAGCTTCTGGGCAGGACTGTTACAGTCGTCGGAGGTTCTTACTATGATTTTAATTGGCCGAATGCCGATGTCAAGACAATCAATATTCCTGCAAGCGTTACCGAAATAGGTACCGCAACGTTTTCGCAGATGTATTATCTTGAGAACGTCAATGTTGACAGCAATAACACAAAATACTCGTCGGTTAACGGCGTTCTTTTCAGTAAGGGCAAATGGACGATTTACTGTTATCCGCGTGCAAAAAAAGAAACCTCCTACAAAATTCCGTCAACGGTAAAAACAATAGGTGAATATGCATTTTATTGTGCAAAAAACCTTGTAGAGATAACCATACCCAAGAGTGTAACTGAAGTTCGTGAACACGGATTTGACAATACAGGCGTGACCGACGTTACAGTTCCTGCTTCTGTCGAAAAAATGGGCTGCGAGGCGTTTGGCGGTATTTATGCAAAGAAGATTACCCTTGAAGACGGTTTAAAAAGACTTGATTATTTTTCACTCAACGGCTTTTCCGTTACGAATATTTCCATTCCTGCAAGTGTTGAATACATAGAAGAGGGTGCGCTGGCAGGTCTTAGCGCTCTGCACGAAGTGACGGTTGATTCTGCTAATGAGAATTACCGTTCATACGGCGGCAATCTTTACACTAAGGACAGAAGCGTTCTGCTGTGCCGTCCTTCGGCTAAAAGCGCAACAAGCTTTACAATAGGCTCTCCTGTCAAGAGAATAGGCTCCTATGCACTGTTCCAATCCGAAAACTTGCAGGAGGTAATTATTAATAACGGCGTTGAGGAAATAGGCTCGAATGCTTTTAGATGGTGTTATAATCTCGAAAAAGTCACTATGCCCGATACGTTTAAAAAAATAGAAGCACGTGCTTTTGAAGAAACAGCTATAAAAGAGATGAAAATACCGGACGGCATTACAGAGATTGATGTAGCCGCATTTTATTGTTGCTCCAATCTGGAAACTGTTGAAATCCCTGATTCGGTTACGGAATTATCCGCTGATTCTTTTTGGGGCTGCGTTAAGCTGACGGAGGTTGTATTGCCTGAACATCTGGAAAAAATCGGGTACTATGCATTTACCCATACGGGGCTTAATAAAATCAACGTGCCGCCGTCTGTTGAAAAAATAGATAACGGTGCATTAGGTTATAAACTGAAAGACGGCGTTACCACAAAGAAAGAAGATTTTGAAATCTACGGAATAAGCGGAACCGAGGCTCAGAAATATGCCGAACGCAACGATATAAAGTTTATAAGCACAGGCAACTTTTTCGGCGATGTTAATTCCGACGGAGTGATTAATATACAGGATGCAACCGCAATTCAGAGCTATCTTGCAGGACTTGTAAATCTGAACGATTTTGAAAAAACAGCCGCTGACATAGACGGAAGCGGAGAAATCAATGTTCTCGACGCAACAGCGTTACAGAAAAAACTCGCAAATATTATTTAAGCGCAAAACAAAATCCCCCTTTCGTAATGAGGGGGATTTTTTAGTCCGTTATAAAAGTCGGATATGACTTAAAACTCGGTATCTCGGGGGTCATACATTTTTCTATGTCTGACGCAGGATACAACTTTGCGTCATCTATTGCGTAGGGATACAGCGAGACGTGTAGGAATCCGTCCCATACGGATATAGAGGAAACGTTCGTATCACAATCGTAGGGGACGGCATCCCTGACGTCCCTAAACGTTACCTATATATTAACTTAAAATTCGGGCAACCGTTATTTCAAAACAATCCGATTTTTCCACTCGATTTGCCTGCAAGGGCTACCCTGCCGATTTGCCCGTCGAGGCACTCGACTGAATTTTGGTTTATTCCTTTACCATCACCTTTACAATCTCACTGATATACATCTTGTGGTAGTCGTCTTTATACCACTTTTTAACGCTGTCGCTGTCGGTGATGCTTTCCTCGTTGAGGAACTGAGCATACATTTTTTTGCATACAAGTACAAGCCTTGCCTCCTCAAAATACGGAACACCGTCCTCGGTGAATGCAGGTGTAAGCCCTGTTTCCTTAACCTTGTCAACATCTCTGCCGCTTTTTGAACCGCAGAATTTCAGTGCGTCACGGTAGCTTTCGTCAAAAAAGCTCATTGTGTAATAGTCGTTGTTCTCGGTGAATTCAAAAGTGTATCTCTGCGGACGGATAAACGTAAATGCAACGGGTTTGCCCCACATAATGCCGACTCCGCCCCAGCTTACGGTCATTGTGTTGAATTTATCCTTGCTTCCGCTTGTAACAAGCGCCCAGTTATCGCCGATAAGCTCAAACGGATTGTTTGTAATTTCCTTTGGTGTAATCTCTTTAAATGCTGACACAATAAATCATCCTTTCGCATTATAATATGCATTTTGTTTCAAATAAATTATAGCAGAAATTTTTCATTGATTCAATATATTATAAAATGCAGAGCGCAGTTGTGGCGGTTTCGAGCACGCGTCAACGCTGAAATATTCATTTTCTATGAATAATATTCATTATACTGCATAAATGAATGAATATTCTGAATATTCATTTTAAATGAATATATACATTTTTCGCCCGAAAGCAGTGTTTTTTAAATCCTGTTTTATTTGTTTATCCGCTTAATAAGCCGTTTTTCACATAAATTCAGATAAAATACGCCTGAAAATGTGCAGCTGAAAAATTTTTGAATATTTATTCAAAAAAGACTTGATTTTTTTGAAACAGAGTGTATAATGTAATAGTAAATTAAATTTTGGTAATCGGAGGAAATAAAAATGGCTGATAATAAAATCAAAAAGGTAGTTCTTGCATATTCAGGCGGACTTGATACTTCAATCATCATTCCGTGGCTTAAAGAAAATTACGACAACTGCGAGGTTATCGCTGTTTCGGGTAACGTAGGTCAGGGCACCGAACTTGACGGTCTTGAGGAAAAGGCTATCAAGACAGGCGCATCAAAGCTCTACATTGAGGACCTCAACAAGGAATTTGTTGAAGAGTACATTTTCCCCACTGTTAAAGCAGGCGCAGTTTATGAGGGCAAGTACCTCCTCGGTACATCATTCGCTCGTCCTATTATTGCAAAAAGACTTGTTGAAATTGCTAAAAAAGAGGGCGCAGACGCTATCTGCCACGGCTGCACAGGCAAGGGCAACGACCAGGTTCGTTTTGAGCTTGCAATCAAGGCTTACGCTCCCGATATGAAGATTATCGCTCCCTGGAGAACATGGGAATTCAAGTCACGTGAGGAAGAAATCGAATATGCGGAGAAGATGAATATTCCGCTCAAGATTAACCGTGAAACAAACTATTCAAAGGATAAGAACCTCTGGCACTTAAGCCACGAAGGTCTTGACCTTGAAGACCCCGCAAACGAGCCTATGTACAATAAAGAGGGCTTCCTTGAGATGGGCGTTTCCCCCGAAATGGCTCCCGATAAGCCCGAGTACGTTACAATTTCATTTGAAAAGGGTATTCCCACAAAGCTCAACGGCGAAGAAGTCGGCTCGGTAGAGCTTATTGAAAAGCTCAACGAAATCGGCGGAAGAAACGGCGTTGGTATTACAGATATCGTAGAAAACCGTCTTGTAGGTATGAAGGCAAGGGGCGTTTATGAAACTCCCGGTGGCACAATCCTCTATGCGGCTCACGATAAGCTCGAGGAAATCTGCCTTGACAAGGACACACTTCACTACAAGAAGAATCTTGCAAACACATTTGCCGACCTTGTTTACGACGGCAAGTGGTACACACCTCTGCGTGAGGCTATGTCGGCATTCGTTGACAGCACCCAGGAGTATGTAACAGGCGACGTTAAGCTAAAGCTTTACAAGGGCAACATCATTGACGCAGGCGTTACAAGCCCGTATTCACTCTATGACGAGGAAATTGCAACCTTTGACGAGGACGAGGTTTACGACCAGAACGACAGCGCAGGCTTCATCAACCTCTTCGGACTTCCCATCAAGGTTCGTGCAAAGAAAGGTCTTATCAAATAAGTTAAAATTTGTTTGATACAATAAATCGGGGGCAGGGAAATTCTCTGCCCCGATAAGTGTTTATATAGGGTGATTTATTCAACCGGTTTTTAATAAATAAGTTGAGGATATTGCAATGATTTTTTTAGCTTGGGTATCAGCTTACATTATGGGTTTTGCTCTTGTAATGTCGGTTGTTTCATTAATTACGGCACCGATATATCTTTTTATAAAACACAGTGAAAATAACGTATCTATGTATTCTGTTTTTGCTGTTATAGATGCAATTCTTACTGTGTTTGTTTGTGTTATCTTGTTGCCGAATTGTAACAGTGATACACTCAGCGGAGTTTTCGCTCAGGGATTTTCAATAATTATTATTCCGACAATGATTGTTTGTTGTATAGGTGCAGTGATTATTGACAGAGTGCAGTATTACAAAAACAAAGAATTACAGAAATTGATTGACAGTGAACAGGAGATAAACGGTGCAGATTAAATGTTGAGAACGGTCAAGACCGTTCCGCTGATTTAAAACCAACTTCTGATATTTTCGGAACGGTCAAGACCGTTCCCTACAAAATTATTTTACGTTATAGTGATTTTACAAAGAAAAGGAATTTAAAATATGCAGTTATGGAAAGGACGCTTCAAAAAGGAGCTTTCAAAAACAACAAACGACTTTAACAGCTCAATTTCATTCGACAGCAGAATGTATAAAGAGGACATAGAGGGCAGTATCGCCCACGCAACAATGCTCGGCAAATGCGGAATCATCACCGAGGAACAGTCTGCCGACATCGTTCAGGGACTAAAGGGAATCCTTGCCGATATTGAAAGCGGCGCATTGCAGTTTGATATGGAGGCAGAGGACATTCACACCTTTATCGAGGGCGAGCTGACAAAGAGAATCGGCGACAACGGCAAAAGACTCCACACCTCCCGCAGTCGTAACGACCAGGTTGCGCTTGACATCAAGCTTTACCTGAAAAAAGAGGTTGTCAACGTTAAAAACCTCGTTGTTGACCTTATCAAGGTTATCGCAGACAAGGCTGAAAAGTACAGCGAAACCGTAATGCCCGGCTATACTCACCTTCAGAGAGCGCAGCCGATTACTTTCGGTCATCACCTTTTGGCTTACGGCGAAATGCTGCTGCGTGACGTTTCACGTCTTGAGGACTGCTTAAAGAGAATGGACGAAATGCCGCTTGGCTCGTGCGCACTTGCAGGCACAACCTATCCGATTGACAGAACAATCACAGCCGACCTTTTAGGCTTTGAGCGAATCACAAACAACT